>NZ_LATD01000280.1 GCF_000981895.1 Streptomyces odonnellii
CCGACACCGGCGCATCCCCACCCACCGCCACCGACCCCACCTGGATCCGACGGCTGACCCGCCGCTCGGCGAGCTTGGTCGGAACGGACGGCATTCCGAGAGAAATCGCAGTCATCTGCTGTGCAACCCCAAGGTATGGATCAAGGTCCCGGGACGGGCGGGCTCCGGCCCCGAGGTTACGCCACTACGCACCGCCCGAGCACATCCCGCAAGACCCTGTCTGACAAATCCCGCCTGGCCCGCGGGCGGACGGCGCCATTTGTCAGACAGGGCCTAGGAGATCTTGACCGGATTGAAGACATCGGCCACCAGGACAAGCAGCGTGAAGCAGATGAAGATCCCCGCCACCACATAGGCGAACGGCATCAGCTTCGCGACATCGAACGGCCCCGGGTCGGGGCGCTTGAAGAGCCGTGCCAGCCTGCGCCGCAGGGACTCCCAGAGCGCGCCCGCGATATGCCCGCCGTCGAGGGGCAGCAGCGGCAGCATATTGAACAGGAACAGCGAGAGGTTGAAGCCCGCGAGCAGGAACAGCATCATCGCGATCTGGTTGGTCGCGGGGATGTCGAGCGTCATCACCTCGCCGCCGATCCGGGCCGCGCCGACCACGCCGACCGGTGAGTCCTCCTTGCGCGGACCGTCGCCGAAGGCCGCGCTCCAGAGGTCGGGGATCTTGGAGGGAAGGGCGACGATCGACTCGACACCGTCCCCGATCATGGTGCCCATCCGGTCCACGGACTGCGGGAAGGACAGCGGAACGATCTCGGTGGCGGCGGCGAAGCCGAGATAACCGGCGGGAACGTACTTGCCGGGGACGACCTCTCCGTTGGAGTCCTTCTCGGCCACCAGGTTCTTGGCGAGGGTGGCGTGCAGTTCCTGCCGGGCGCCGTCGCGTTCGACGGTGATGGTGGCGGGGCCGATGGTCTCGCGGATCAGATTGGAGAGGGTGGTCCAGTCGCCGACGGACCGTCCGTTGAAGGCGACGATCCGGTCGCCCTCCTTGAGGCCGGCCTCTTGGGCGGGCGAGACCGGGTCGCCCTTCTGACAGGTGTCGCGCTTCTCGCTCTGCGAGATCACGCACTTCTGGACACCCGCGACCTGGGTGGTCTGGGTCTGGAAGCCGAAGCCCATCGCCACCCCGATGAAGATCACGGCGGCGAGGACCAGATTCATGAACGGGCCCGCGAACATCACGATCACGCGCTTCCACGGCTTGCGCGTGTAGAACAGCCGCTTCTCGTCGCCCGGTTGCAGTTCCTCGAAGGCCGCCGAGCGGGCGTCCTCTATCATCCCGCGCCACGGCGAGGTCGACCGCGCCTCGATCCGGCCGTCGGGTCCCGGCGGGAACATGCCGATCATGCGGATGTAGCCGCCGAGGGGGATCGCCTTGATCCCGTACTCGGTGTCGCCCTTCTTGCGCGACCAGATCGTCGGCCCGAACCCGACCATGTACTGGGGCACGCGGATGCCGAAGTACTTGGCGGTCGAGAGATGCCCCAGTTCGTGCCAGGCGATCGAGAAGAGCAGACCGGCGACAAAGACAAGAATGCCGAGGACCGTCAACAGAATCGTCATGCGCGAGCCTCCACCGGCTGTTCTTCGCCGTTCGTGTCTGCCAGTTGGTCTGCCAATGCCGCCGCCTTCTCACGCGCCCGGGCGCGTGCCCAGGTCTCGGCTTCGAGGACGTCCGCCACGGTGCAGCGCTCGTCCCGTGTTCTTCGACGATCTCGGTGACCGTGTCCATGATGCCGTTGAACGGGAGCCGGCCGGCCAGGAACGCGTCGACGCACTCCTCGTTCGCGGCATTGAACACCGCCGGAGCCGTACCGCCCAGGGCTCCCACCTTTCTGGCGAGTCCCACCGACGGGAAGGCCTCCCCGTCGAGCGGGAAGAACTCCCAGGTCGAGGCCTTCGTCCAGTCGAACGCGGGGGCTGCGTCCGGTACCCGCCACGGCCAGCCGAGACCTACGGCGATCGGCCCGCGCATATCGGGCGGGGTCGCCTGGGCCAGGGTCGAGCCGTCGCTGAATTCCACCATCGAGTGGACATACGACTGAGGGTGGACGACAACCTCAATGCGTTCGAAGGGAATGTCGTAAAGAAGATGTGCCTCGATCACTTCGAGCCCCTTGTTGACCAAGGTCGCCGAATTGACCGTGATCACCGGGCCCATCGACCAGGTCGGATGCGCGAGGGCGTCCCGGGGGGTGACCCGGGCCAGTTCGGCTCGTGTACGGCCTCGGAAGGGCCCGCCGGAGGCCGTCACGACCAGCTTGCGCACATCGGCGCGGGTGCCGGCGGCCAGCGCCTGGAAGAGCGCGGCGTGCTCGGAGTCGACCGGGATGATCTGGCCGGGCTTCGCCACGGCCTTGACGAGGGGGCCGCCGACGATCAGCGATTCCTTGTTGGCGAGAGCGAGGGTCCGGCCCGCGGTGAGGGCGGCGAGGGTGGGGGCGAGGCCGATGGAGCCGGTGATGCCGTTGAGGACGGTGTGGCAGTCGGAGGCCGCCAGCTCGGTGGCCGCGTCGGGGCCCGCGAGGATCTCCGGCAGCGGCTCGCCCGTACCGTAACGCTCCCTGAGCGCCTCCCGCAGCGCGGGCACGGTGTCCTCCCGCGCGACCGCGACGGTACGGACCCGCAGCCGCCGCGCCTGCTCGGCGAGGAGTTCCACCCTGCCTCCGGCGGCGGAGAGCGCGGTGACGCGGAAGCGGTCGGGATTGCGCAGGACCAGGTCGATGGCCTGGGTGCCGATCGATCCCGTGGAGCCGAGGACGACGATGTCCCGGCGGCCTTCGGTCGGGTCGAAGGCGATGTGTGGATCGGCGAGAGGGGCTGGGCTGTCGCTCATGCCCCCATTCTTGCCTCATCCGTGCGCCGGTTGGACAGCGCGCCCCTGTGGCTGCCGCGGTGCGCCGTGTTTTTGCCGGTCTCTTTGCCGTGCTTCAGTCTTTTCCCACGGCGTCCGGCTCCGTCTTCGGGGCTCCGTCACGGCTCCGCCGTTTTCCGGGCTCCGTCGGGGCCCTCATGCCTTCGCTGCCGCCTGGAACTTCTGCCACTGGGCCTGGACGATCTCGTCGGGCACTCCGCCGACGTCCTCGGTGCCGGGGATCTCGGCGCGGAAGGAGAGGGTGGTGGAGCCCGACCGTACAACGGTGAGGTATTCGTACAGCTTCAGCGTTCCCTTTACGTCGAGGATGGTGAAGCGGTATGCGGTGGCCTCGTCGCCCAGGGCGGGCGCCTTGGCCGGTTCCACCTTCAGGTATTTCGCCCGCGCCAGCGCCCGGTCCTCGGTGAATCCGCCGGCGCACTCCTTTCCCGCGGTACGGAGGGCCTTCAGGACGCCGGTCGCTCCCTGGGCGGCGTACGAGCGGAGCTGTACGGAGACCGTGAGCCCGAGCATCTCGTCGGGGACATCGGCCTTACGGTGCACTTCGGCGGCCGGATCGAAGGCCGTGGCGCCGGGCGCGAGGCTGACGAGTGGCTGGCAGACGGCGGGCTCGGCGGTGTAGTCCTCGCCGAGAGGGGCGCCGAGGGCGTAGTCGGAGACGGTGTAGCGGCCGATCTTCTCGCCGTCGGTGAGGGAGGCGGCGGTGAGCTGGCCCTTGGTGAGGGGCGCGGGACCGGCCGCGGAGGGCTTGCCGGTGGCACCGCCGTTCCTGGCTCCGGCGTTCTTGCCGTCGGCGCCGTCGCCCTGCTGGTCACCGCCGCTGCACGCGGACGCGCTGAGGAGTACGAGGCCGGCGGCCACCGCCGTCACACCGTGCCGTACCCGCCGCGACCGGCTCCTTGTGGCCCCGAACATGCCTGCCCCCATCGTGAGTTGACCTCGTGGGCCGATCTCGTGAGTTGATCGTCCCGACGCCCGATTGTGCTGCATGACTGCGGCCGGGAGCCACGGCCGCCGGACTTGAGCGAGGGCGTCGCGGTGCTTTCCGGGGCGGACGAATTGGCTCCGGTTCATTGACACGCCTCGGCCGTGGGCCGATTCTGAGAGCGCTCTCAAAGCCCCCAACTCCCCCCACAACTCAGGAGGCAGAGCGTGCTTGGCACAAAAAGGCTGCTCGCGTCACTGGCCGCCGCGGTGGTCTTCGCGACCGGGTTCTCGGCCGCGAGCCCGGCGTCACTCGCCGGCGCCGCCGTACCCACCGAAGCCGCGGTGCCCGCCGAGGCCGCCGTGCCGGAGACGATCCCCCTCACGATCACCAACAACTCCGGCCGCGCGGAACCCGTTTACCTGTACAACCTCGGGACGCTCCTCACGACGGGCCGGCAGGGCTGGGCCGACGCGAACGGCACGTTCCACGCGTGGCCCGCCGGCGGCAATCCGCCCACCCCGGCGCCCGACGCGTCGATCGCCGGGCCGGCCAACGGGCAGTCGATCACGATCCGGATGCCGAAGTTCTCCGGCCGGGTCTACTTCTCGTACGGCCAGAAGCTCGACTTCAGGCTGACCACCGGCGGTCTGGTGCAGCCCGCGGTCCAGAACCCGAACGACCCGAACCGGAACATCCTGTTCAACTGGACCGAGTACACACTCAACGACGCCGGATTGTGGATCAACAGCACACAGGTCGATATGTTCTCGGCGCCGTACGCGGTCGGTGTCAGGCTCCCCGACGGCTCCACCAGGACCACCGGCCATCTCAAGCCGGGCGGCTACAACGGCGTCCTCAACGCGCTCAGGAGCCAGCCGGGCGGCTGGGCCAATCTGGTCCAGACCCGCCCCGACGGCACCGTCCTGCGTGCCCTCGCTCCCGGCCACGGCATCGGCTCGGGCTCGCTCCCCGCCGGGGTGCTGGACGACTACATCAACCGGGTGTGGAGCAGGTACACGACCTCGACGCTGACGGTCACACCGTTCGCGGACCAGCCGAACACCAAGTACTTCGGCCGGGTCTCCGGCAATGTCATGAACTTCACGAACTCGGCGGGCGCGGTCGTCACCTCGTTCCAGAAGCCCGACGCCGACAGCGTCTTCGGCTGCTACAAGCACCTGGACGCCCCGAACGACCTGGTCCGCGGCCCCATCTCCCGCACCCTCTGCGCGGGCTTCAACCGAACCACCCTCCTCACCAACCCCAACCAGCCGGACACCAGCCCGTCCGGCTTCTACCAGGACGCGGTGACCAACCACTACGCCCGCACGATCCACGCCCAGATGTCCGACGGCAAGGCGTACGCCTTCGCCTTTGACGACGTGGGCAACCACGAGTCCCTGGTGAACGACCCCAACCCCCAGCAGGCGTACATCACCCTGGACCCGTTCAACTAGGCCCGTTCGACCAGGCCCTTTCGACCGGGCGTTCTCTGCCAGGCCTTCTCGGCCAGGCCCTGTTCACGGCTCCGGGCCGCGTCCCTCTGGGGGCGCGGCCCGGAGGCTCGGTGGGTCAGGGGATGGGGCGGTGGACGC
>NZ_LATD01000281.1 GCF_000981895.1 Streptomyces odonnellii
GGGTCGGAGTGACCGGCGCCGAGGGGGGAGGCAGCGGTACGGACGGCTCGCCGCCGGTCCGCAGAGCCGCGCGGGGATCGGTCGACGGATCGGTGTGCGGACCGGTGTGGGGACCGGCGTGGGGGGTGCCGGTGCTGTACGAGCCGCTGTTCGGCCCTGTCGGCCGGACCTCGGGACGGGGGTCGGAACCCGCGCCCGCGACGGGCCCGTCGGGCCCGAACGCGGCGGGGAGCGGCCCGATCTGGTCGAAGATCTCGACGACCTCGTCGTCGATGTCCGGCTCGGGCAGCAGCTCCGCGGCCGACGCCAGCGCCTTGCGCGCGCCCGTGGCCGTACGGAACCGCGCGTTCGGATCGGGCTGGAGCAGGCCCGCGAGGACCTGCCACAGCGGCTCGGGAATGCCCTGCGGCGCCCCGGGCGTGCCATGGGCGAGGAACAGCTCCACCAGGGCCTTGGAATCGGGCTTCTGACCCTGGAGCAGATAGAGGGCGACCAGACCGACCGCGAAGAGATCGGCGGGGAAGTCGGGCTCGGCGCCCATCATCTGCTCGGGAGCGAAGTAACCGGGCGTACCGACCACGTAGTTGGTCTCCGTCAGGCGTGGCTCGCCCTTGCGCATGGAGATGCCGAAGTCGGAGAGCCGCAGATGGGGCCGGGCCGTTCCGGTGGCCTCCAGCAGGATGTTGGCCGGTTTGATGTCGCGGTGCACGACTCCTTCGGCGTGCACCGCGGCCAGTCCGGAGAGCAGTTGGTCGAGCAGGGTGCAGACGAAGCGGGGCGGGAGCGGCCCGTAGTCGCCGATGACATGTGCCAGCGATCCGCCGCTCACCAGATCCATGGTGAACAGCACCTTGTCGTCGTCGGCGGCCCAGCTCGCCGGGGCGAGGACATGGGGGTGATCGATTCTGAGCGCCTGTTCCCGGACGAAGCGGAGCAGGGTGTGCGCGTCGCTCTGCTGCAGGACCTTCGCCGCGACATAGCGCCGGCGCCGGTGGTCCCAGGCGCGCCACACGGCGCCGACGCCGCCGCGTCCGACCGGGTCGATCAGCTCGTACCGCCCCGCGAAGACCTCACCCATTGCGCCGCGCTCGCTCCCACGTCGTCGTGTCCGGGGGCCCGCCGCCCCCGGTCCCCGCCCGGTCGTCCCGCTCCGGTTCCCGTCAGTTCCGGTGCGGCTCTCCCGTATCCCGTATCCCGTACCCGCTCGTGCCCCGTACCCGCTCCGGACCGGATCCGGACCGGCTCCGGCGCTGCCCCGGACCCGCTCCGGGCTAGCTCTGGTGTGCTTCGTAGTGGGCGACCGCCTCCGCGGTGCGCCCGGCGCCGTAGACCCTGAGGAACTCTGCCAGTTCCGGCTGGGTCGGGGCGAGGGAGTCGGCCGCGTCGATGATGTCGCCGGCCGCGGCGACCGACCGCAGCAGCGACTGGATCTCGCGGACCACCCGGCGTACGGTCGGTGCGCCCGAGCTGTTCGTGGTCTGGCTGGTACCGGTGAGGACGGAGCCGCCCTGCGACTTCTTGATCTCCTCCATCCGGTCGGTGGCCTCCCCCGCGCTGACACTGCCGTCGGCGACCTGACTCGCCAGATCCTGCAGCGCCTGGACCCGCTGGACCACCGCGGGATTGCCAATCTTCGCGCGTTGACCGCTCATCAACTGGGAGAGCATCGGCGCGGAGAGCCCCAGCACGGCGGCGAGCCTGGCCTGATTCAGGCCAAGATCGTCGATCAGCCGGCGGAAGAGCGCCCCCAGTGGCTCTCCGTACCAGCTTCTCTGGAGTTCTCTGGCTCTCGCTGTCGTTTCCTGCTGTGCGGCGTCCATCTGCGTCTCCCCATCGCTTCCCCATCGCGGCAGCTTCGCTGCTGCGAACCTCGTGGGGCATCTTACGGAGCGTGGTCGCGCACGGGGAGTCCCAATCCTTTTGCGGGATCCCGGGAAACACCCGGTAGTCTGGTTCCCGGTGATGGACGGGCCATGCACAGCAGCTTGGCCTTATCCCAGCCGTCCCGGGGCCTTAGCTCAGTTGGTAGAGCGCTGTCTTTGCATGGCAGATGTCAGGGGTTCGACTCCCCTAGGCTCCACTTCTCTTGTCCCCTCCGACCTGTGGAAAAGCGGTCCGGAGGGCGGTGTCCGGCGTCAGATGCCCCGGTGATGGGATAACCCCCGGCGTACAACCGTCCGAGCGAGTCGGCGGTCTGTGCAGTGCGGATTCCATCGGCCGACGCGAGGACATCGAGTGAAGACGCCAGCACGCGAGGGCCATGCCTCGCGGCCCTCAAGCATGTTGACCCCCGCCGTCGGTGCTCCTGGCACGGATGCTGCCGGCGTCGGTGCTTCCGGGGGCCGGGCCCCGTCGGGCGACGGGCCGGCCGGGGGGCGGCATGCCGTGCGGCTCGATGTGCAGGGGCTTCGTGCGTTGGCGGTGTCCCTTGTTGTCCTCTCTCACGCCGGGGTGAAAGGGTTCAGCGGTGGTTATGTCGGTGTCGATGTCTTTTTTGCGATATCCGGCTTTCTCATCACCTTGCTGCTGTTGCGCGAGTTGTCCACCTCGGGTGGGATATCGATCCGGAAGTTCTACGCCCGCCGGGCGCTGCGTCTGCTTCCCGCGTCGACGCTCGTCGTCCTCGCCACTCTCGTCGGCTCCTGGCTGTTCCTGTCGAAGGTCCGCTTCGAGGAGTACGCGGGTGACGCGCTGAGCAGCGCGCTGTACGCGGTGAACATCCGGCTGGCCGTCAACGGAACGGACTACCTCGCCGAGGGAGGTCCTCCCTCACCGTTCCAGCACTTCTGGTCGTTGGCCGTCGAGGAGCAGTTCTATCTGCTCTGGCCGCTGCTGCTCCTGGTGAGCTGGCGGCTGGCGCGCCGGCGCGGACGGCTTCTGGCGGTGCCGCTCGCCGTGCTCTGTCTGGTTTCGTTCGGGCTGAGCGTCACGGCGACAGGCGGCTCGGCGTCCTGGGCGTACTTCGGTTCGCACACCCGGTTCTGGGAGCTGGGCGTCGGCGCGCTGCTCGCCCTGGCGGCCGGGCGGCTCGACCGGCTGCCCGCCAGGGCCGCCGCGCCGATGACCTGGGCCGGTCTGGCCTGCGTACTGCTGGCGGCTGTCCGGTACGACAACGACACCCCCTTCCCCGGGGCCTACGCGCTCCTGCCGGTCCTCGGGACCGCGCTCGTACTGGCCGGCGGCTGCTCGCCCGCTCCGTACGACGCCCGGTGGCTGCTCGCCAGGCGGCCGGCGGTCTGGCTCGGCGGGATCTCGTACAGCTGGTACTTGTGGCACTGGCCGCTGCTGGTCATCGGGCCCATGGCGCTGGGCAGGCCCGGCAGTGTCGGGCTGGCGCTGGTGTTCTCCGTGCTCGGCCTGCCGCTGGCCTGGGCGACCCTGCGGCTGGTGGAGAACCCCGTACGGTTCCACACGGTGTTCCGGGGCCGGACGGGCCGCGCGCTCGGGCTCGGTGCCGGGCTGTCGGCGGGCGCCGCGTTGATCGCCCTGACGGCGTCCCTCTTCCCGCCGGCGATCAGCTCCGGCAAGGCCGCGCCGGAGCTGAAGCAGGAGATCGCGACCGCGGCGGATCCGCTGCCGCGCCTGCGGCAGCTCCTGGAAACGTCCGGTACGAGTCTGCCCAGCAATCTCACCCCGGCCCTGACCGAGATCAAGTCGACGAAGTCGGCGGTCTACCGGGACGGCTGTCATGTGGCGTACGTCGGCACGCAGACGCCGCCGTGTGTCTACGGGGATCCCGCCTCGGACACGGTCGTCGTGCTCTTCGGCGACTCCCACGCGGCCCAGTGGTTCCCCGCGCTCGACCAGCTCGCGCTGAAGCACCATTGGAAGCTGGTGTCGCTGACGAAGGCGTCCTGCAAAACGGCGGCGGTGACCACCGTGTATCACGGCGGTCCGTACGCGTCCTGCGACGCCTGGCGTGACAAGGCGATCACGAAGATAAACGCGCTCCGGCCCTCGCTGGTGATCGTCTCGTCCTCGGACGCGGGTACCCCGGCCCATCCGGCGGCCGACCCCGCGCAGCAGTGGACCGACGGGTTCCGCGAGACCTTCGGCGCGCTCGGGAAATCGGGGGCCCGGGTCGCCGTACTGCTCGACACCCCCTGGCCGAAGACGGACGCGGTCGACTGCGCGGCGTCCTATCCGCTGCGGCTGGGGCGCTGTACGAACCATCTGCCTCAGGCGGTCCATGACCCGTCGCGGCGGAAAGAGGTCAAGGACGCGGTGAAGTCGGCCGGTGCCTCGCTGATCGACCCCGAGCCCTGGCTGTGCACCCGCGCCGACGACTGCCCGGTGCTCGTGGCGAACACGGTCGTCTACCGCGACGACAGCCATGTGTCCGAGGCGTATGCCGCGGCCATCGCCCCCGTGCTGGGTGACCGACTGGCCGAACTCTTCGGCGCGAAGCTGAATCTCTGAGGGGGCGCGGGCAAGGAGGGGGCGCGAGCAGGGCCTGTCTCT
>NZ_LATD01000282.1 GCF_000981895.1 Streptomyces odonnellii
GCCGTAGGCCGCGGCTGGAATATGGTCCCCATCGTTGATGATCCCCCCCGCCCCTCCGGCCCTGCGACTTCCCCTGTCATCAGTGTCGTCGGATCCGCCCCGGGCCACCAACCGGTCCTTGTGCAGGCCGCGTACGACAACCGGCGTCAACCTGTGCCCACCGCCTCCGCGATGGCCGGGTCGGAGCTCCTCAGCTCCTCCAACCGGCGCCCGACCGCTCAGGGTTGCTTCTCGACGTCCTTCACCGAGGTCGGCCCCAACTGCTTGGCGCTGGCGTACTCCGGCATCGTCATGGGTTTGTCGAACAGGAAGAACGACTGGTTCGTACCGACCGTGAACTCCATGTACGCGCCCGTCGTGGCATCGAAGCCGTAGTAGGCGTTGCAGGTGGAACCGGACGAGTACGTACCGTCCATGCCGGGCTGCGCGAGGACCGCGATGCCGCCGGAGGAGGACTCCACCCTCTCCGTCGGAGTGAGCATCTTGCAGCGCGGCACCGGCAGGCCCTTCATGATGAAGTACCCGTACTCGCCGTTGGCGTTCTGGATGTAGACGTACGAGAGTTTGCCCCGCTTCCCCCACGTCTTGATCCACTGGTTGATCGCTTCGCGGGTCGGCGAGTAATCCATGCGGCCCGCCGGCTGCTCGGCCACGAGGCGGTCGTAGTTCTCCTGCTTGGCCTTGTTCTCCTTGTCCTGGCTGGAGTCGGTGCAGGACGTCAGGGCGAGGCCCACAACGAGCGCGACGACGGTGGCCAGGGCCATGCGTACGGACTTCTTCATGCGGTGCTGCCCTCTTCCCGGGGTGAGATGGCGATCAGTTGGCGCACGTCGTGCGCTCGGCGGTGGCGTCCAGCCGGTACGGCAGATCCTTGTCACGGAACGGCGCGCGGTGCTCCTGGGCGGCCTTCGAGTTGTAGGCGTTGACCGACTCGATCCTCGTGGCCTTCAGCGCGGTGATCGACTGGTCGATCTGCGTCGTGCGCGTCTCCGAAGCGGCCTTCCGCTCCTCCTGGAGCGCTTGGATCGTCCCTTCGGCGTTCTGCACGGCCGCGCACAGATCGAAGAACTCCTCGTACGTGGTCTGCCTGAACTCGCCCGAGCCGACGGTGTTCTCGCGGTTCTCCGCCTCACCGCGGAACGGGGCGCTGATCCATCCGGCGCCGCCGAAGGCGAACGCCCCGATCAGGTACAGCACCGCCAGGCCGACGACCCCGTAGACGGCCCAAGCCCCAAACCGTGCCCCCTCGCGTATCTGTCCCATGGCCATCCCCCTTCACAGGTGGTTACGCAGCGTGGAACCACCTTCCGTGAAGGAGGACACGGCGCCTGGTGAAACGGTTCCGCCACGGACCGCCTGTCCGGTACGACGCTTCGCAACGGCCAAGGCTCAAAAGGGAGTTCGCCCCACTTTGCGGCTTCTACTCCTTCGGGGCCCTCTGCACGGCGGTGCCCACGGCGATACCCAGGACGATGAGCGCCATGCTGATGTAGATCTCGTAGCCGTCGACGTACAGATGCCTCATGAAGCCCATGAGCGGGATCCACTTGCCGAAGGCCTCGTGGACGATGCCCTGCAGGCCGCCGACGATGAACGTGAAGCTGATGAAACCGAGAATGCCCTTCATGCCCTGAACAGTAGAAATCCCTGTTCAGGGCCGGTATCGGTCATTGGTATACGGGCGCGGCGGGCTTGTAGTCCGAAAGTATCGCCCCTGCTGCACACACGACCCGGCGGCTGCGCAGCAGACGTAGATTCGGCGGTATGCGCAATCGCCGCGACTGGTTCGTCGACATCGCCTTCTTCCTCTTCGCCGTGGTCTTCTCCGTGGTCACGGCGGACTCGGTGCACCTCGACGAGAGCATGTCCGGCGGCGAGCAGATCGCCGACCAGGTAGCCGGCGGGCTGGCCTGCGCGTTGGTGTTCCTGCGGCGGCGGTGTCCGGTGCGACTCGCCGTGGTGCTGATGCTGGCCGGGACATATTTCCACCATCTGACCGGGGCAACGCTGGTGGCGCTGTTCACAGTTGCGGTGCATCGGCGACGGCGGGTCACCGCCTGGGTGGCGGCGGTCGCACTGGTGCAGTTCCTCGTGTTTCTGGCGCGGGGGCCGGACACGGCGTCCGAAGCGGCCAGTTCGGCCTTCACCTATTTCGCGCTGGTGGCGGGCGCATCGGCTGGGGGCTGTACGTACGCTCCCGGCGGGCGCTGGTCGCGTCGCTGGAGGAACGCGCTGCCCGAGCTGCCGACGAGGCCCGACGACAGGCACGGGAGGAGATCGCCCGGGAGATGCACGACGTCCTCGCCCACCGGCTGTCGTTGCTGAGCGTGCATGCGGGAGCGCTGGAGTTCAACCCGAGCGCCTCCGCGGCAGACATCCGGCACGCGGCCGAGGTGATTCGCGACAGCGCGCACCAGGCGCTCCAGGACCTGCGCGAGGTGATCGGTGTCCTGCGGGCGCCGACGGCGGGCCCGGACGGGCGCGAAGGGTGGCCGCAGCCGACGCTGGCGGACGTGGGGCGGCTGGTGGCGGAGTCCCGCGATGCCGGGATGGGCGTCACGTACCAACAGGAGGCCGGGGATGCGGACACGCTCCCCGCCGCCACCGGTCGAACCGCGTACCGCATCGTGCAGGAGGGTCTGACCAACGCCCGCAAGCACGCGCCCGACAGCGAGATAACGGTCGCCGTGTCGGGCCGGCCCGGAGAAGGGCTGACGGTGGCCGTGACGAACCCGCTCCCGGGCAGCCCGGGAACAACGATCCCGGGTGCGGGGCAGGGCCTGATCGGGCTCGGCGAACGCGCACAACTGGCCGGCGGGCGGCTGGAACACGGCCCTCGGGGCGGCTCGTTCGTGCTGCGCGCCTGGCTGCCCTGGGGCGGCACCGAGGCGGTGGGCCGCTAACGTGACCGTCATGATCCGAGTACTCCTGGTCGACGACGACCCGCTGGTGCGTTCCGGGTTGCGGCTGATGCTCGGAGGCGCGCCGGATGTGAAGGTGGTCGCCGAGGCCACGGACGGGGCTGAAGTGGCGGCGCTGGTGGCCGAACACTCCCCCGACGTCGTGCTCATGGACATCCGGATGCCTGGCATGGACGGCCTCGCCGCCACCGAGGCGTTGCGGGCCCGCCGTTCCCCGGCATCTCCGGGAAGCCCCGTACCGGAGATGCCCCATCCCCCCGAGGTGCTGGTGCTGACCACGTTCAACACCGACGAGCACGTGCTGCGAGCGCTGCGAGCGGGCGCCGCCGGCTTCGTGTTGAAGGACACCCCGCCCCAGGAGATCGTGGCGGCGGTACGGAAGGTGGTGGCGGGCGAGCCGGTGCTCTCGCCCGCGGTGACGCAGCGACTGATCGCGCAGGTATCGGAGGGAACGGACGGGCGCGAGACCCGGGCCGAGCGGACGCGGGCCGAGCGCGCTCGGGCGCAACTGGCGCTGCTCGGCGGCCGGGAGCGGGAAGTGGCGGTCGCGGTCGGACAGGGCAGAACCAACGCGGAAATCGCGGCAGAGCTCTACATGTCGGTACCGACCGTCAAGACGCATGTCTCGCGCATCCTGGCCAAGCTGGACCTCAACAACCGCGTACAGATCGCCCTCGTGGTGTACGACGCGGGCGAGGCACGCTGAGCGCTGGGCCGCACCGGCCGTGGCCGGAGCAGTCGGACGACGTCGGAGCCGCACGCGAGCACGGCGTCACCGACTCCCTCGCCGGAACCGGCATCACGTGATGAGCGGACAAGGGCTGCCGGGGCGCCGACGCCACGCCACCGTCCGCCCCGTACCCCCGTTTTCCCGCCTGACCGACAACACCTGACTCGACATCACCTGATGTCACAGCATCCGGCGAAAGCTCAGGACGCGATATTGCCGCGTGCAAGAGACCGTGGCACGATCGAAAAACTATTCGCCCTGATGGCAGTGAGGTGTTCATGAAACGGACACGACGCCTGGTGGCTCACCTGGTGGGCCGGAAGCGGGTCAGCGGACGCTACATCTACTGGCCCTACCACGCTCGGTAGCCCAACCGTTCAGCGAAGAACGCCGATCGCAGGATCCCTCCGCGAGGGGTCCTGCGATTCACCGGGGAGGGCGCATGGCGCACGGCGAGAAGCTCAGATGGCCGCCGGGCCCGCGCGGGCACTGGCTGAGGGGCAACACCCGCGAGTACGAGGCCGACCGGATCGGCTTCCTGCGCCGCTGCCACCGAGAGTACGGTGACGTCTTCTCGTACGACGAGCACACGCTGTTCGTGATCGACCCGGAACTCACCCATGAGGCGCTCGCGCGCACCGGCGAGGCCTTTGTGACCGAGCTGGCGCCTTTCGACATGCGGCGGGATCTCGACCAGGCCAGCGCACACGCCACGTCCTGGATGTCCGAACGCCGGGCCGCGTGGCCGGGACTCAACCGTACGGCAGCGGCCACGACCGACGACCTGACGGTCGCGGTCCTCGACGCGGTCATCGCCGACGCCGCCGGCCGTGATGTCGACGTACTCACCATGATGCGGACGCTCACCGCCCGGACGATCGCCGAGTACTGCTTCGGCGCGGACTCCGCCGGCATCCCCGATCTGCTGCACGAGACCGTACGCGTCACCCAGCCCTTCGCGGAGTCGTCGCACGAGTTCCCCGCGTGGCTGCCACTCCCCCGCCATCGCCGCTTCTTCCGTACCTACCGGCGCCTGACCGAAACGCTGACCAGCCTGGTCCGGGAGCGGCTCGCGTACGCGTCGAAGTCCGACGCGCCCCGGAACGACCTGCTCGGCTTTCTCCTCGCCGCCGAACCGGCCCCGCCCGTCGACTCCGTGGTGTCGACGCTGCACAGCGTCCTCATGGGCGGCCACGGTGTCCCGGCCGCCGCCCTCACCTCCGTCGTGTGGGAACTCGCCCGCCGCCCCCGGCTCGTGGACGAACTCCGCGAGGAGGCGAACGGTGCGGCGGACGGCGGCGCCCCACTGGCCGAGGCAGTGGTGCGGGAGACGCTCCGGCTGTATCCGCCCGCGTGGCTGATGACCCGTACGGCCAGTACTGCGACCACGCTGGGCGACTGGTCGCTCAGCCCCGGTGACGACGTACTGCTCAATCCCTATCTGATCCACCGGGACCCCCGGTGGTGGCCCCGACCGTACGAGTTCGAGCCCACCCGATGGCTGGACGGACGATCGGCCCCCGGACCGGCCTACCTCCCGTTCGGTGCCGGACCACGGGTATGCCTGGGCGCGGCGCTGACCATGCGACAGCTGACGCTGACCACCTCCCGGCTGGCACACCGCTTCACCATCGAATCACCGAACGCCACGTCGGTGACACCACAGTTCGTCGACCGCCTGGCCCCCGCAAACCTCAGAGCCCGCTTCCTGCCGACCGGGTAGGGGTAACGGTCGCGGGTACGCCGAGCGGTGGCCGCACTTTCTCCAGCCCTTCCCCCACCCTCAGACTTGCGGTCAACCGCCTTCTTCATCATCCAGAGCGACGAGGGGAACTGACGCGGGTTCGGGGAGCACGTCATGCAATGTGCCCCCGCCACTTGCTCATCTGTCGGAAGCTCGACCGGCACCCATGGAACCTGAACCTCCACACCGTCGATCAACGCGGCTGGTGAAGCGTTACCCTCATCTCCTTGAAGGGGTGGGGATGGATCAGGACGTCTTCAAGTCCATCAGGTACTCGGCGGGGTGCCAGGACTGCGGTGCGGAGCTGGAGTGCTGGGGCGTCCAGGCTCTGGTGCACGGCTCCTTGCGCTGGGACACGGAAGTCCGCTGCGCAGCCTGCAGGTTCACCGTGGCCATATGCGGTGGCGAACTGCCCGTCGAACTGCGGGAGAGACTGCTCGCAGAGCGTGGACCAGCCCGTATCTGGGTGAACCCATCAGCGAGGAGCGCCGCGATCATGCGGGTGCTGCGGTCAGAACTTGGCGTCGGCCTGGCGGAAGTCAAGTCCTTGCTGGGGAAGGTCTTGGCGGGAGCGCACTCGGGAAGGATGCCTGAGATGGAGCTCCTCGCCCGCAAGCTGCGGGCGTCTGGCATCGACGCCGTTGCCACCCGCCCATAGGGTCCGGACCTGCCGTTCAGTCGTTACTCCGGCGTTTGATGCCGACGTTGCGATGTGCGGGTCGGATGTAAGGCTCGCCGGCGGCGAGGACTCGTCCATCGCCGCAGCGAGTGGTGGACCGCCGGTTCTTCGATCCGAGTGGTCGTCCTGGCCCGGGCCGGGTGGGTTTCGGGTACGGGCCGGTGTGCCCCTCTTCGCCCGCAGGTTCCTGCACCCACGTCGGACGCGGGTGGGCGGCCGTCTCACGGCTCACGCTGGTCCAGTACGCGATCGCGGTACGTCCGCCAGGCGCCGAAGGCCGACTGAGCGGAGTCCGCGGTGAGGAAGTCTCCGGACCCGGTGTCGAAGGCCCGTGACTTCAGTGCATCGGCGACCGCGAGGGCTGCATGACCTGCTGCTTCGCTGTCACCACGGATGAAAAGGCTGACTCCTGCGACTGGCGCGTCGTCAGCCTCGTCGACCGGAGTGCTGATGGAGAAGCCGGGACCCTCGTAATCGCCCCACCCGCCCTGCGAGTACTCGATGCCCGGCAGCACCTCTGCAAGGACAGCGCGAACGTCCCGGCCCACTCCCAGGCTCGGCGGGTCCCAGTCCTCGGGTATCTCGTCCATTGCCCTGGCCTCGGGCGGAAATCGCATGATGAAAACGTCCCAACTCACCCGCCCAACCTACGCGCCGACACCGACACTCAGCCGGTCGCAGAACCAGCCCCCTCGTTACAGGACAAGCCAAGGGTTTGTCCGGCAATGCCGGGCAGTGGCGCCGGCCAGCTACGAACCGACGGCAGGCCGAATGCGATCCGGAACCTGATCACCCACAACACCGCCGACCGGTTGACGATTCGGTGCGCCGGCCTCCTGCCCACTGCGCCGGAGGGCGAGCGCCCTTGGGTTACTCGGGTCTCGCGTACCGGCTCTGGTCAGCCGATTCAAGGTTTCTCGAAGGTTCGTGGCAGGTCTGGCCCGCACAGTGGTGATCGCGGTGCCCCTTCGGTGCCGGACCGCTGGTCTGTCATGCGGTTCGGTTCAAGGGGCCCGTCGGATCGGCTCGCCGTAAGCGAACGCCGGTGGCGCCGATTCTGTACACGGTCCTGTTGCGATCACGATCAAGGAAAAGGAGTCAGGAGATGTACCAGAAGCTGGAAGCGCTGGGGAGCAGCCTCCTCGAGCGGTTTGTGCCGAAGGTGGAAGCGGCGGCTGCGGCACAGGCATGTAGCTGGAAGTACTTCCCCTCCTGCTACCAGTGCAACTACCGCCCCTGCTACTCGTACTGCTGCGACGGGGCCGGCTGCCTGCAGGTCCAGTGCTGATCCACGCCACTGCCGGGGCACCCGCGCCGATGAGCGTGTGACCCCGCTGTGCGGCCGCTGCGGTGCCGGCCATGCCCATATGGCCTGCTCGGCACCGCGGCGGCACCGTTTCCGGCCGACCGCTGGGGAGTTGTGGTGACGTACGTGGAATTCGGGGTCCGGTGCCTCATCGGCACGGTGTTCCTGGCCTCGTCGCTCGGGAAATCGGCGGGCCGACGGGCCTTCGGGGAATTTGTCGGCGCCGTGCGCGCCATTCCGGTGCCCCTCGGTCCGCTGCCGGCCGGACCGGTGGCGGTCGGAGTGCTGATCGCCGAGTTCACGGTGGCGGCGCTGCTGCTCACGCCGTCGCCCACCCCGGCGGTCGTGGGCGCGCTCGCACTCGCCTCGGGGCTGCTGACCGTCTTCACCGTCGGCATCGTGATGTCCGTCCGGCGCGGGCTGGCCACGCCGTGCCGGTGCTTCGGGGCCTCTGCCACGCCGATGGGGATCCCGCATGTCGTACGCAACGGCGTGCTCCTGACGGCCTCACTGACGGGGGCCTGGACCGTCGCCACGGTACGTCCCGCCTCGGCCGAACCGCTCGGCGCCGTCGCCGCCTGTCTCGCGGGACTCGCCCTCGCGGGCTTGGTGACGACGTGGGACACCATCGCGGAACTCTTCCGGCCGGTGGCACGGCCCCGCCCGTCCCGTCGGTCGCCCGGTCGGACCTGAACCGACCGCCCCCCGCATCCCTTCCGAACGATAAGGAGTCCCCATGCCTCTCCTCGTAGCACTCGTGGTGCTCGTGGGGGCGCTCTGCGTCCTTGATCTGGTCCTCACCGTCGGCGTCATCAAGAGGCTGCGTGAGCACACCGAACTGCTGACCGCTCCTCCGCCGGAACCCGCCGTGGCGGTCGGAGAACGCGTCGGCGACTTCGCCACGACCACCGTCGGTGGTGCGGCACTCGGTCCACAGGACTTCGCCGGTGAGACCCTGGTGGCCTTCTTCTCGCCCACGTGCAAGCCCTGCAACGAGAAGCTGCCCGACTTCCTGCGGTACGCCAAGACGCCGATGGCCGGCGAAGCGAGCCCGGTGGCCGTCGTGGTCGGCGACCCCGCCCAGGCGAACGACTTTGCCTCCCGTCTCGCCCCGGTGGCACGGGTTGTCGTGGAAGGCCCGGGCGGTGCGATGGGCACGGCATTCAAGGCCGACATGTACCCGACACTGCTCAAGGTCGCCCCCGCGGACGACGGTTCTCTGGTGGTGACGGACAACGCCGCGGCGCTGGAGCCGTCCGCGGCGATCGCCGCACCCGTTCCGGCGCGGTGAGGCCGGTGAGGGGGAACCGGCTCGCGCGCACCGTCACCGACGGACGGCCCGCGGGAGAAAAGGAAACGGTCTCGGCCGTCACCGCGCGCCACGCCGTGGCGGCCCTCTCCCTCACCGCGACGGCGGCGCCCATGACACTGCTGGGGTACGTCGCCCTGGCTCTTGTCATCGGTGTACTGCCGGTGGGCGCCGCCTGGCTCACCAAAGCTCTGGTGGACGGGCTTATCTCCCGCCCGCCGACGGGCCATACGGCGACCGCCGCCGGACTGGCTCTGCTGGGCGCGGTCGCCGCCACCGCGCCCCACCTGAATCAGTGTCTGCGAGCCGCGCTGGAGCGCGAGGTCGGGCTGCTCACCCAGGACCGTCTGTTCCGCGCGGTCGAACGATTCACCGGCCTCGCCCCGTTCGAGGACCCCCGTTTCCTCGACCGGCTGCGACTGGCGCACCAGGTCGGCGGTACGGCCCCCTGCCGTGCCGTCGACGGCGCCATCGGAGGTCTCCAGGCAGCGATCACCGTACTGGGATTCCTCGGATCGCTCTTCCTGCTGGGCCCGTTGATGGCCGCACTGGTCCTGGCGGCGGGACTCCCCACACTGGCCGCCGAGATCGCGCTGTCGCGGCGCCGCGCCCGGATGCTGTGGGACATCGGGCCCGTCGAACGCCGGGAGTTCTTCTACAGCCATCTCCTCGCCAGCGTCGAAGCCGCCAAAGAGGTACGGCTCTTCGGCACCGGCGGCTTTCTGCGTGGCCGGATGACGGCGGAGCGCCGCCGCGCGAACACGGCACGACGCACCGTCGAGCGACGCGAGGCCACCACGCAGTCACTGCTGGGGCTCCTCTCGGCCTCCGTGGCCGGCGCCGGCCTGCTGTGGGCGGTGTTTGCCGCCGCACACGGATCACTGTCGGTCGGAGCCGTCGCCATGTTCACCGCCGCCGTCGCCGGCATCCAGGGCTCGCTGGCCTCGCTCGCCGGCGAGGTGGCGAGAACCCATCAGTCACTACTGCTCTTCGACCACCACCTGGCGGTGACGACGGCCGCTCCGGACCTCCCGGTGGCTGCCCGGCCCGTACCGCTCCCACCGCTGCGCGAGGGAATCGAACTGCGCGACGTGTGGTTCCGCTACTCCGACGAGCACCCATGGGTGCTGCGTGGCGTCACCGTCCGGATCCCGCGGAACACCTCGCTCGCGCTCGTCGGCCTCAACGGCGCGGGCAAGTCCACGCTGGTGAAACTGCTGTGCCGGTTCTACGACCCCACGCGCGGGCAGATCCTGTGGGACGGCACCGACATCCGCGACGTGGATCCGGCACTGCTGCGCGGACGGATCGGCGCGGTGTTCCAGGACTACATGCAGTACGACATGAGCGCCGCCGACAATATCGGCCTGGGCGATCTGAGCGCCTTCGAGGACCGCGGGCGCATCGTGGCCGCGGCCCGGACCGCAGGCATCCACGATGTGCTGGCCGGACTGCCCTGCGGCTATGACACCCTGCTGACCCGCTTGTTCTTCCCCGAGGCCGAGGCGGCCGATTCCGCAACCGGGATCGAGCTCTCCGGCGGCCAGTGGCAGAGGCTGGCGCTGGCGCGTGCCCTCCTGCGCGAACGCCGCGACCTGATGATCCTCGACGAGCCGTCCTCCGGACTCGACGCCGAGGCGGAGCACGAGATCCACCGGTCCCTGCGCAAGCACCGCGACGGTCACACCAGCCTTCTGATCTCCCATCGGCTGGGCGCCGTACGGGAAGCCGACCTGATCGTGGTGCTTGCGGACGGACGTGTCGTCGAACAGGGCGACCACGACGCCCTGATGACCGCGGGCGGCGCCTACGCACGGCTGTTCACCCTGCAGGCCTCCGGTTATCGCACCGGGCCCGCACTCCCCGCCCCTGCCGGAGGCCGACAGTGAGTCCGCTCGTCCGCTCCGCCGCACGTCACAGTGTCAGCCTCCTCTCCGGCGGCGCCGCGGCACTCCTCTTCACCGGGAACCCGTTCCCCGCTCTCGCCTGCGGCGGGCTCGCCGTGACACTCGGCCTCGCCCTGGCCGCCACCGGGGCACTGGCCCGCACACTGGTCGTGGTCACCGTCCAGGGCAGCAGTATGGAACCGGCCTACTACGACGGCGACCGTGTGCTGGTACGCCGAGGAGCGCCGCCGGAGCCGGGACAGGTCGTGGTGATGGAACGGCCGGCCGCCGGGATCGGCTGGACCGCGCCACCCGTGCCCACCGGAGCCGACCCCGCCACGGTCTCCGCGCGGCAGTGGCTGATCAAACGCGTCGCCGCGGTTCCCGGCGATCCGGTGCCGTACGAGATGACCGTCGCGGGCGAGCGCTTCCCGCACGTCCCCACCGGCCGCGTCGTACTCTTCGGGGACAACCGCGCGGCCAGCCACGACTCCCGCCAGATGGGCTACTTCCCGGTCGAACGGCTGCTGGGCGCAGTACTCCGCCCTCTCCCTCGGTGACCGCGTCCCCCGGTCCGCCCACGCTGGAACCTCAGTGCACGGGTGCGGTGCGCCAGGGTACATTCGCGGCGGGTCCGCTCGTTCATGGTGCCGCGGCGGTGCTCGGGGCTTTTCGGTGGGGGCGTTTATGTTCTGGTCACGTCTACGGCGCAGGCGGGCAGCGGTCATGCTGCCGATCCCCGGTCCATGCGGGCACCACCGGCACACCATCCGCACCGAGCGCCTGCTGCTCTACACACCTGACGATCTGATGGACCTGGCGGCCGTGGCGGCTGCCGGTTCGGACCCTCAGGCCCAGCGGTGGCTTGGGTTCACTTCCCGGGATGTGGTGGCGGAACCCCGGGTCAGACAGGCTCTGATCGAGATGCGCCCCGGCGACAACCACACGGTTCTGTCGTCACTTCCCGGGTACACGGCCGAGCCGTACGAGCCGCTGCGGCAGAAGGATTTCGTGCTGCTGGTCGCCGTACGCCTGGACGACGGCCGATACGCGGGCTGCGTCAAACTGGCGGTCGACGAGGGGACGATCGGCGGATGGCTGGCGCCTCATTCCCGTGCACAGGGCCTGGGCGCCGAACTGTTCGGGGCGGGAGCGTTGCTTGCCCACGCCCACCTGGGGCTGGACAGGGTGCGGGCAGGCACGGAGGTGGGCAACACGGCGAGCCGGCGTGCCCTGCTCCGAGCGGGTTTCATCCCGGACGAAGGACCGGACCGGCACACGCTGCCGGACGGCCGGGAGATCGACGTCCGCTGGCTCCAGCACCTGACCGGACCCGTCTCCCTGTGCCGCGGCGCCGGGCCCGAGAAGAGGCAGACACCGGCAGTGACCTTCGCGCACCTCACCGATTCCGAGTCGCACTGACGGTATGTCAGCTCCGGCCGCGTCTTGCCCCGGGTGGGGCTCCTCGCGGAGCAGATCCGGTCGCAGCCCGCAGGTCGAGCGCGGGGACCGGAGCCGGCGCCCCAGCGCTCTGCGACGTGCCCGAGGTCATCGCGGCGGGCAGCGGCTGGTGCCGACCCAACGGTGACCTCGCCCTCGCGGGAGGCGCGCGGCCTTCCAGGACGATGGCCGGGCTTGGCCCGCTGTGACCGCGTGCCTGATTGACGGATTGGTGTCACTCCCCGCTGGGCAGTGAGCAGAAGTCATGTCATGTGCACGACTACCTGCTGTATGGAGGCCGACCATGCACGTCCGTACGTTGACCAGCGGACTCACCGCCGCCGTGGCCGTGACCCTTTCCCTGATGGGTGGCCAGGCCGTCGCCGCCCCATCGGCGGACGCGGACAGCGCGGTAGCCGCGCGTGTAGTCACCTACGACGCCAGCGGCTCCGCGGAGTTCAGGTCCGCGGTCGACCGGGGCGCGGCGATCTGGAACGAGAGCGTCGACGCTGTCGAACTACGGCCGGTCGCCTCCGGGCAACGCGCCAACATACGGGTCCTGGCGGACAACGGCTGGCCCCGCGCCATCACCACCTCCCTCGGCAATGGAACCGTCTACATCGGACGGCAGGCGGTGAACGAGGGACACAACACCATCCGTATCTCCTCCCACGAGCTGGGCCACATCCTGGGCCTGCCGGACCGCAAGCCCGGGCCCTGCTCAAGCCTGATGTCCGGCTCCAGCGCCGGGACTTCGTGCACGAACGCCTACCCGAACGCGGCCGAGAAGACCGAGGTCGAAGGGAACTTCGGCGGTGCGCTCGCGCGGACGCCCGCAGCGGTACCGTTCAACGTCATGATCGTGGACTGACACACGGCACGGAATCCCAAGCGGAAGTGACCGCCCCGGAGCGCAGACCGCGCTCCGGGGCGGCTTCAGTACGCGGGCCCGCTCACCCGACTGAACGACCTCACCGAAGCACCCCGGGCCAGGCACCCGAAGAACGCCGCCGCGCGCCGCCTCCTCCGCCCGCCACGTCTTCTCCGTCCGCCACGTCGGCGCCGGCGGCCGTGACCTGCGCGGACAGGGTCCGAGCCGGGACCGTTCCCCTCCATGATCACCGCGGCTGTCGTACTGGCGCCGTTCACCCGCAAGCAGTCGATCCGCCTCGGCGACCTGCGGGTGAAGCGCTTCCGGCAAGGCATGCTGCGGCTGCTCGGCACGGGCGCGTTCGGCAGTGTGCCGCTCTGGCTCTCGTACCTCGACCTGGCCTACCCCGGCGTGAAACCGGCCGACTGGAACGAGCGGCTCGGCCGCATCGACTCCCTGCTGCGCGAGCCGGGACGGATGAAGGCCATGCAGAACATGGGCCGCAGCGCCCCCACCGACGCCGGCGCGCAACTCGGCAATGTCCGCTGCCCGGTCCTGGTCGTGATGGGCACGCTCGACCCCGACTGGGGCGACCCGCACGCCGAGGGCTCGGCGATCGTCGACGCCCTGCCCACCGGCCTCGGCCACCTCAAGATGATCGAAGGCGCCGGACACTACCCGCACAACCAGTTCCCCGACCAGGTGGTCTCGCTCGTCCTCTCCTTCCTCCGAGCGGACGCCGCCCGTGCCTAGGGCCGGCCTGGACCCGGCAGCCGTGGTCGCGGCCGGCGCCGCCCTCGCCGACGAAGTGGGCCTCGCCAACCTGACCATGGGCCTGCCGGCCACGCGGCTGGGGGTGCGCACCCCGTCCCTCTACAAACACGTAGGCGGCCAGGAAGACCTCAACCGGCGCATCGCGGCCCTGGCACTGAGCGAGGCCGCCGACGCCGTCGGCAGCGCGGTCCAGGGATACGCGGGCCGCGACGCCCTGGCAGCCGCGGCACTTGCCTTCCGTGCCTTCGTCCTGGAACACCCCGGCCGCTACGCGGCGACGCTCGGCATGGAACCATCCGGCCCGCAGGACTCACTCGCCACCGCGGGCCGGCGGCTGCTCGACGCGTTCACCACGGTCCTGCGCGGCTACAACATCGAGGAACCCGACGTGAACCACGCCCTGCGCATGCTCCGCAGCCTCTGCCACGGCTTCGCCACACTCCAGGCAGCCAACGGCTTCCAGTGGAGCACCGCCATCGACGAAAGCTTCGATTGGCTGATCACCTTCACCGACCAAGGCCTGCGCACCATCTGAGAACACCGCCCCCACCGACAGCAGGTCGGGGACGATTGAGCGCCTGCAAGCAGCGATCGTCCTGCGAGCCGAGGGCAGCATCCACCGGTTTCATGAGGCCGTCCGCCTTGCCTTGGCGGACTGGCGCGACCTCCTGGTCGCGGCCGAGTTGGCTCACGAGAGCTGGCCCGATCGGTTGCGCGCCGAACTGGGCACCGAGGCGGCTCGTTGACCCGTGGCGCAGACCGAACTCCGGCCGGCAGTGCCCCGAGCACCTCGAACAGCGTCAGAGATAAGTCAGTCGCGCCCGCCCCGGCACGAGCGTGCCCTTGACCCGGCGGACCGCCCCGGTCTCCGCCATGTCCTCACGGTTCCACGGAAGCGGGAACGGGGGCCTGAGTACGAGTACCCAAGCCCCCGTGATCCATTACGAGTCATCCGCGGCCGGTCACCAGTCGTGGACCGTACCGTCCTGAAGGCGGTTCACCGGCAGATACGCCTGCCGGTACGGGTGCGCCGCGGCCAGGTCCTCGTCCAGTTCCACCCCGATACCGGCCGCCTCACCCGGGTGCAAGTAGCCGTCGGTGAAGGTGTAGGCGTGGCGGAAGACCTCCTGTGTCAGGGCGTTGTGCCCCGAGTACTCCTGGATGCCGAAGTTGTGGACCGCCAGATTGAGATGGACGGCTGCCGCCATACCGACGGGCGAGATGTCCTCCGGCCCGTGGATACCGCTCTTGATCTGGTACTGGGCCGCGAAGTCGAAGAGTTTACGCAGAGGTGTGACACCGCCGAAGTGGGTGACGGCGGAGCGCACGTAGTCGATCAACTGCTCGGTGATGAGTGTCTGGTAGTCGTGGACGGTGTTGAAGACCTCGCCGATGGCAAGCGGAACGGTGGTGTGCCGCCGCACCAGCCGCAGTGCCTCCTGGTTCTCGGCGGGCGTGCAGTCCTCCAGCCAGAACGGGCGGTACGGCTCCAACTCCTGGCCGAGCCGGGCGGCCTGAATAGGTGTCAGCCGGTGGTGCGCGTCGTGGAGCAGTGCCAGATCCGGCCCGAACTCGGCGCGTACCGCCTCGAAGACCCGTGGGATGTGGCGCAGATACGCCTCCGTGTCCCAGTCCTCCACAAGAGGCTTTGCCCCCTGGTGCGGTACCGGCCTGTCGTCGGTGTCCGTGGCGTGCACCCCGTACACCGACTTGAGGCCGGGGATGCCGGTCTGGATCCGGATCGCCGGATACCCCTCGCTCAGCCGGGCCCGCACCGAGTCGAGGAGTTCGGGGAGGTCCCGGCCCTCCGCATGGCCGTAGGTGCGGATACGGTCACGGCTCGCCCCACCGAGGAGCTGGTACAGCGGCAGCCCGGCCGCCTTCGCCTTGATGTCCCACAGGGCCACGTCCACGGCGGCGATCGCGGCCATCGTGACCGGGCCCCGCCGCCAGTACGCGCCTCGGTACAGCGACTGCCAGGTGTCCTCGATCCGGTGGGCGTCCAGCCCTATGAGCAGCGGTACGACATGATCCTCCAGGTAGCTCACCACGGCGAGTTCACGGCCGTTGAGCGTGGCGTCCCCCAGGCCGGTGAGGCCCTCGTCGGTCGTCACCTTCAGGGTGACGAAGTTGCGTCCGGGACTGGTGACGACGACTTTCGCGTCGACGATCTTCATGTGTCTGCTCTTTCCGAGCCGGTGCTGTCCCGGCTGCGTCAGGGAGGTGAGGGGAGGAACGACCGGTCAGCCCTTGGAGGCTCCCGAGGTCAGACCGGCCACGAGGTACTTCTGGCCGACGACCGCGGCCACCACGACCGGCACCGTGATGAGGGTGGCGGCCGCCATCAGGCCGCCCCAGTCGGTACTCGCGTAGGAGATGAAGTTGAACAGTGCCACCGGCACGGTCTGGGTACGGTCGTCGGCGAAGACGAGCGCGAACATGAAGTTGTTCCAACTGAACACGAACGCCAGGAGCGAGGCCGTCGCCGTACCGGGGGCCGCCAGCGGCAGAGTGATCCGCCAGAAGGCGCCGAACGCGGAGAGCCCGTCGGTACGGCCGGCCTCCTCCAGCTCAACAGGAAGTCCCGCGAAGAAGCTGATCATGATCCACATGATCAGCGGCACCGACACGAACATCTGGCTGAGGATCAGGACGGTGTACGAGCCGACGAGCCCGATCTGCGCGAAGAGGTAGTACCAGGGAACGAGCAGGGAGATCGCGGGCACGATACGGGCGACCAGGATGAGGGAGCCGGTGCGGTGCATCCGGAACCGGCCCACCGCCCAGGCCGCCGGTACGGCGATGACGGCGGAGAGCACGGTGGAGACCACTCCGACCAGCAGCGAATTCCCCATCGACCGCAGGATGTGGCCGGCCTCCACGATGTTGCGGAAGTTCTCCAGCGTGGGCGAGAACCACAGTCCGACCCGGGGATCGGTCACCTGGACGTTCGTCTTGAAGGCCGCCGCGAACATCCACACGACCGGCAGCACGAAGATCAGTGTCACCACGGCGATGGCGACGCCGCGCAGCCGGCCCAGACCACGGCGGCGGCGTGTGCGCCCACCGGGCGCGGTGATGGCGTGGGAGGCGGTCATGCGGCGTCCTTCCTTCCGGAGCGGCGGCGCAGCACCACGACCACGCCGATGATGAAGAGCGTGAACAGCACCAGCACGGCCGCGGCGAGGCCGTACTCCTGGTAGTCGAAGGTGAGCCCGTAGGCGTACACGTTGAGGGTCTCCGCCTCGAAGTCCGAGCCGCCGCCCGGGCCCTTGGTGGCGTAGAGGATGTCGAACGTCTTGAGCGCGTCGACGGCGCGCAGTACGAGGGCGGTGCCGATGGCCGGGCCGAGCATGGGCAGGACGACATGGCGGAAGCGCTGCCAGGCGTTGGCCCCGTCGACGAGCGCGGCCTCCTCGGGCTCCTCGGGCAGGGTGGTGAGCCCGGCCAGCAGGAGCAGCGTCATCATCGGTGTCCACTGCCACACGTCGATGAGCATCAGTGTCGGGAGCGACTGGCTCACCGAGCCGAGGAATTCCATCCGGGGAAGTCCCACCGACGCGAGCAGATGGTTGGCGATGCCGTTGGTGGGGTCGAGGATGAGCAGCCAGAGGATGCCGATCGCGACGGGCGTCGTGAGGAGCGGGATGATCAGGACCGTCCGTACCCAGCGCATCCCGCGGAACGGTTTGCGCATGAGCATGGCGAGCGCCAGGCCCAGCACCGTTTCCAGCGCCACGGCTCCGACGGTGAAGATCACGGTCCGCTGCACGGCGGGCCAGAACCGGCGGGCGTCGCTGAGCGCGTCCACGAAGTTCCGCAGTCCCACATGGTGCTTCTGGGCGTTCACCGCGCCGAAGGCATCCGTGAGGCTCAGGTCGATGGTGAAGGCCAGCGGGAAGACGATCATCAGCCCGACAAAGGCCAGCGCCGGGGTGAGCATCACCCACTTCAGCCGCCGGTTGGCCTGTTCCACGGTGCGCGGAGCCCGGCCGCGGGGCGGACGGGCGGAGTCCCGCGCCGTCGCACTCGCACGGACCTCGGTGGTGGACATCAGGACTCCTTGTGACGGTTGTCGCGGACGAGGAAATCGGCGAACTCGGCGTCGGCGTCGCGGATCACCGGTTTCACCGGCTTGCCGAGGATCCCGGCCACCAGCGGGCGCCCGACGATGTCCCGGGCCCGGCCGACCTGGAGCACCTGGGGGCGGTCGTGCCCGATGCCGCGCTCGGCGTTGATCCGCATCGCCTCGGCGAGGTCGGGCGGGAAGGAGGCGAGCGTCTTGGGATCGGACCACACGGACTGCCGGGCGCACGGTATTCCCGCGGACTGGAGTTCGGCGGCCATGTCCGGGCCGGCAGCCCAACGGATGAACTCCCATGCCTCGTCGCGCAGTCGGGAGAAGGTGTTGATACCGAGGCTCCAGGACGGGATGTTGTGCGGGCGGGGGCCCGCGGGTCCCGCGGGGAACGGCGCGAAGCCGACGGCCTTACCCACCGAGGAAATGCCGGGATCCAGGAAGCTGCTGTAGATCGCGTCGGCGTCGATGTAGAACGCGGCCTTGCCCTGGGCGAAGATCGGCATGGCCTGTTCCAGGCTCATATTGGTGGCACCGGGCGGGCCCGCCTCATGGAGCAGCCTGCCGTAGTACTCGTACGCGGCGGTCGCGGCGCGACTGCCGATGCCGGACCTGCCGTTCACGACGAAGTCGCCGCCGTACGAGTAGAGATAGCTCGACCACTGGGAGACGGCGCCGCTGCGCTGGCCGCGGCCCACGTACCCGAAGAAGCCCTTGCCCGGGTCGGTGAGCCGTACGGAGGCGTCCATCAGCTCGTCGAGCGTGCCGGGAGGATCGGCCAGGTCCTTGCGGTAGTACAGCGCGGGGCGTTCCGTGACCACCGGGACGCTCAGCACCCGTCCCTTGGTCTCCGAAGCACCTCGGGGGGCCTTCTGGAAGTCCTGCCAGTCGAACTCCGCGTCGCCGTGGACCCGGTCGGTGAGGTCGGTGAGCCAGCCGTTGTGCGCGAAGACCGGCTGCTCCTGGAGGGCGCGGACCATCATCACGTCCACATCGGTGGCGGAGGCGTTGAGCTTCACGTTGTAGCTGCTTGCGAGCTGGTCCGCGGTGAGCAGGGTCATGGAGACCCGTCGTCCGACGCGCTCCTCGAACTCCTTCAGCCGGGGGCGGACGGCCTGAGACCAGACGTGATTGATCGCCATGATCCGCAGCGGTGTGTCCGCCAACGGTTTGCCGCCCCCGCGCGAACAGGCGCCGAGCGCTCCGGCACCGACTGCCGCAGCGGCGCCGGCGGCCAGTCTGCCGAAGCCGCGGCGGCTGAGGAGCTGGCTGCTCGTGGACATCCTCGTCCTCGTCTCTCTGCTGGTGATGCGTCCCGTACATCCGACCACTGGTCCAACTGGTAGGACCAGTTGGTTCGTGCAGGGACGTTAACAGGCCACGCGAGTGCTGACCAGACCTTGGACGGACCGACGACGGAGCGATCCGCTACCCGCCAAATGTGGGCATAGCCGACTTAACGCCCGCTCTATGGCGGGCGCTTGCGCAAAACGGGGCGGTACGGCGACCGGTTTTTCGGGTCCTTATCCGGCCTGGTGGTCGGATTCAGCCAGCAGCAGCTCGATGTGCCGCCGCGCCATGACATCCACCTGGACGTCGAGATCGGCGCCGTAGGTGCGCGTGCCGAGCAGGAGGTGCTCCCGCATGTGCGCGCAGGCCAGCTTCTCGTCGCGCGCGACGATCGCCTCGAAGATCTCCGGGTGGTGCGGCACCCCCGGCTCCTCGAGGGAGGGGTCCGAGTTGGAGCGGAGCATCATCTCGAACATCATGCCGCTGATCGACGACAGCATGATCCGCAGCACCGGGTTGCCGCTGGCGACGGCGATCGCGTCATGAAAGGCGACATCCGCGCGCGCCTTGGTGACCACATCGGTCGCCGACTCCAGTGTGTCCTGCGCCACACGCATCGCCTCGATGTCGTCCTCGCTGGCCCGCTGGGTCGCCAGCCGGATCGTCTCCACCTCCAGCGGCAGCCGGGCCTCGATGAGCTGGCGCACCGTGGGCCGGCCCGTCCTGTAGAGGGCGTCGTACCCGCGGGCGTGGCCGGACGACTGGTCCCGTACGAAGGAGCCGCGGCCCGGCGCCACCTCGATCAGCCGCTGCGCCTCCAGCCGCTGGAGAGCCTCCCGCACGACGTTCCGGCTGGAGCCGAATGTCACGGCGAGTTCACGCTCCGACGGCAGCTTGGCGCCGACGGCGATCACTCCGGACCGGATGTCATGCTCAAGTTGACGCGCGATGCGCTCGGTCAGAAGCCCGCTCCGGGCAGTGGCAGCGGCCCGGCGCGGCTGCGAGGACGGGGCAGGCGGCATAACCAGGAGGGTACAGCGTCTCCGAGAGGCTAGGTCCTGTCCGGTCGATCTTCGTGGATCAGACCGCGACGTCTGGTGGAGGGGGTCCCTCCCGTGCCGTTCAGGCCACGGGGGAGCATCGCAAGGCGGAGGATCGCCCGTGTACTGGACGTACTCGGGCGACTCCGACAACGCAGCGAGGTGCCGTGCCAGGCGTCGCGGGCCCGCGAAGATCGGCCGGACAGGGCCTAGGGCCTCTCGTTTCGTGAGCGCCATTTTCTGGACTCGCTGGTCCAGTTCCGGTTTTGCCCCATTGGACCCATGGCCCCGTGGACCACACCGGCTCCCACTATCGGAAGTGAACAGGGGCACGGCCGGGCAATGGAATGGGCGTCCTGCGGGACGTCGGCCGACGGGAGTGCCCGCGCGCTATGTTGACTCCCATGTACTCGACGCAGGTCTCCCGGCATGTGCGTGCCCCGCGTCCGGCCGTCTACCGGGCGCTTCTGGACGCGGACGCGATCGCCACATGGCGAGTGCCGGCCGGCATGAGCAGCCACGTGCACGAATTCGATGCCCGCGAAGGTGGACGGTTCCGTGTCTCCCTCACCTACGACGCGCCGACGGGCACGGGCAAGTCGGCCTCGCACACAGACACGTACCACGGCCATTTCGTGAAGCTCGTGCCGGACGAGCGGGTGGTCGAGGTGTTCGAGTTCGAGAGCGCGGATCCCGGGCTTCACGGCACGATGACCATGACGACCACGCTCACCGATACGGACGGCGGCACCGAAGTCCTCATTGTGCACGACGGGATCCCCGACGCCGTGCCCGCCGCCGACAACGAGACCGGCACGCGCATGGCACTGGCCGGCCTCGCCCGGCTCGTCGAGGCGAACGGGCGTCACACGAGCTGACACCGACCCGTGCGCGGGTCCGGGCCGGGATCACCGGTCGGGACCGGTCCGGGCCGGGTGATCCCGGACCGGGCCGGATTCGTCCGCCGGTCAGTTGAACGCGGCGGCGAACATGCCGGGCTCGTACGAACCTCCCCGCTGGTGCACGATCACGGCGAGCCGGTTGGCCGCGTTGATCAGGGCGACCAGGGCAACCAGCGCGGCGATCTGGTCGTCGTCGTAGTGCTCGCGCACCTGCGCCCAGGTCTCGTCGGACACGCCCTGATCGGCGTCGGCGAGCCGGGTGCCCTCTTCGGCGAGCGCCAGCGCGGCCCGCTCGGCCTCGGTGTACACGGTGGACTCGCGCCAGGCGGCGACCAGGTTGAGCCGGACCGAGGTCTCACCGGCGGCCGCGGCCTCCTTGGTGTGCATGTCGATGCACCAGCCGCAGCCGTTGATCTGGCTGGCGCGCAGCGACACCAGTTCCTGCGTGGACCTCGGCAGTGGCGACTGGTGGATCACCAGGCCGGCGTTGGCGAACCGCTTGCCGAACTTGGCGGCGATCTCGTTGCCGAACATGTCGAATCGGGCGTCCATGACTTCGTCCTCACTCACGGTTGTTGCGCTGACGAACACCAGATGCCGGCGGCCCGCTCCCTGTGACGGGGCGGTCGTGTGACGTGCGCCACCGCTCATCGGTGTCACAAAACCGCTGGGGCCGGCGTCCTGTGCGTACGGCAATACGGCACCGTCGAGCGCGAACAGGCAGGAGCAGCCGGTGAGAAGCGAGCACAGCGAACGCGCGCAGGCCACGTCCGGGCGCCTCGCCGACGACGGACGCGCGGACCCCGCCACGGAAGTGTTCGTCGCCCATCGGAGTCTGCTGTTCACCGTCGCCTACGAGATGCTCGGCTCGGCCGCCGACGCGGAGGACGTCGTGCAGGAGACCTGGCTGCGGTGGGCGGGCGTCGATCTCGGCACGGTACGGGACCGGCGTGCGTACCTGGTCCGGATCACCACACGCCAGGCGCTGAGCCGGCTGCGTACGCTCAGCCGCCGCAGGGAGTCCTACATCGGCCCCTGGCTGCCCGAGCCACTGCTCACCACGCCCGACGTGGCCGAGGACATCGAACTGGCCGACAGTGTCTCGATGGCGATGCTGCTGGTGATGGAGACACTCACACCGACCGAGCGGGTGGTGTTCGTGCTGCGCGACGTCTTCGACCTCGGGTACGAAGAGATCGCCGAGGCCGTCGGCAAGAACCCGGCCGCGGTCCGCCAGATCGCCCACCGGGCACGGGCACACGTCGCCGCTCGACGGCCCCGCGGGACCGTGTCCGCGGCCGAGACCCGGGACGCGCTCGACGCGTTCCGACGGGCGGCCGAAACAGGCGACCTGCAAGGCCTGCTCGACATCCTCTCGCCGGATGTCGTCCTCCTCGGTGACGGCGGCGGAGTCGCCCAGGCCGTCCAGCACCCCATCGTGGGAGCCGACAAGGTGGCCCGCCTGCTGGCCGCCGGGCTCGGCAGAATCCGCGCGGCGTCCATACGGCCGGTGCACGTCAACGCCCACCCGGCGCTGGTTCTCCGGCTCGACGGCGCGGTCGACACCGTCGTGGCCGTACGCATCGACAACGGCCTGGTCACCGGGCTCTACGCGGTACGCAACCCCGAGAAACTGTCACACATGGAGCAGGAAACCTCCCTGCGCCGCTGAGCCGGCAAGGGCGTGTTCCGAAGTCCCGTCTGCCTCGCGGGCGGACGACGCCTTCCGGAACACCCCCCAGGTCCTGTCCGGCCCCGTCTCAGTCCGCGTACACGCTCAGCCCCGAGAGCTGCCCCGCCGGCCAGCCCGTGTTGGCGGTGAACTGCACCCGTACGTAGCGGGCCGACGAGCCCGCCGCGAGCGGGATGGTCACCGTGTTGCCGGTCGACGGGTTGAAGACGTGCCCGGCCGAGGCACTCAGCGGGGACATGGCGCCGTCGGGGGCTGTCGAGCCGAGGACCGAGAGGGTCTGGGTACGGGTCGACCAGGCGGGGTTCGGGGGCAGGGACAGGACGACGCGCCTCACCGGGCGGGCCGTGCCCAGGTCGACCTGGATCCACTGCGGGAACGCGTTGTTGGCGCTCTCCCAGTAGCTGTTGCTGTCACCGTCGACGGCGTTGCCCGGGGCGTAGTTCTGCGTCTGGCTGCTCGCGCTCACCGGGCGGCGCAGCGCGAGGTCCCCGGTCGGCGGCGGGGTGGTGCCGCCCGGCGGGGTGGGG
>NZ_LATD01000283.1 GCF_000981895.1 Streptomyces odonnellii
GCCCTGCCCGTCGCCCGGCCCGGCATCTGAGCCCGTGCGCCCCGCGTCGTACCTCAACGCGCGTACCCGTCGTCGCGGCGGCCCGTACCCGGTCTCCCCACGGCCCGCACCCGGATCCCGTACGTATGTGCGGCTCCCGAACCCGCCGTACGTACGGCTCCCCGGTCCCCGATCCGGTGTCCGCTCAGAGCACGGTGAAGCCGCCGTCGACCGGCAGGACCACGCCGGTCACGAAGGAGGCCCGGTCGCTGCAGAGCCAGGCCGCCGCCTCCGCCACCTCCTCCGGTTCCGGGGTACGCGGCTGGGGCGTCGACCGGTGCAGCAGCTTCTCCGCCTCGGGGTGCCTGCTGAACCACTCCTGGACCACCTCGCTGCCCGCGATGCCCGGCGCGATGGCGTTGACGCGTATCCCCCGGGCCCCGTACTCCGCGGCAGCCGCCCTGCTCAGCCCGATCACCGCGTGCTTCGCCGCGATGAAGGCCGCGGAGACCGGGGTGGCCACCAGCCCGGCGACACTGCTGTTGTTGACGATCGAGCCGCCCCGGCCGCCGTCGAGCATGGCCGCGACCTGGTACCTCAGCCCGTTCCACACCCCCCGGACATTGGTGTCCATGATCTCGTCGTACTCGTCGTCGCCCGTGAGGTGCAGCGGAGTCTGATGGGCCCCCACCCCCGCGTTGTTGAAGGCCATGTCCAGTCCCCCGAAGGACTCCACCGCCGTCCTCACCGCGCGGGCCATGTCGGCCGGCTTCGTCACGTCCCCCACGGTGTACTCGGCCCGTCCCCCCGCCCGTCTCACCTCCTCGGCGACAGCGGCGAGACGCTCCTCCCGGCGCGCCATCAGGACCACCGAGGCTCCCTCCCGCGCGAACACCCGGGCGGCGCACGCCCCGACGCCACTGCTCGCTCCGGTGATGAGGGCGGACTTCCCCGTCAGCGTATGTGAGTTGGTCGACATGTGCCGGAGTGTGCCAGCGGGCGGCCGGGCATGGAGCGCTCTTGAGGTTTTTCCAAGCTGAACAACCGATTAAAACGCTTGTCCATGGCGGGGATCCGAACCGGGCCCGGTTCCCGTGCTGTTGGCGGCGTGTTCCTCGACCACATTGAGATAGGCGGAGGCCCTCGCCTCGGCGGCGGGCCGCAGCGCCGGGGGCACCCTTTGCAGGGCCCGCCGCCGGGAACCGCGGGTGAGCAGATCGGCCGAGAGCGGGGTACGGGGTGAACGCAGAAAGGCGCGCGCCCGCCGCCGCGACCGGTGCCGCAGGACAAGGTAGAAGCTCGCCGCCACAACGAAGTTGACGGCCACTTTGCCGATGGTGCCCCCGACCGAGGCGAGCAGGGGCGCGTCGAAGAACCAGTGCATGGCCATGGCGGTCAGCAGGCAGAGCACCGCGGGGACGATCCGGCGGCGCGGCGGCCGGGCGTCGTGCGCGAGCAGAAAGCCGATCCCGGCTCCGGCGACCCCGGTCATCGCCCAGTGCGAGCCCAGTCCGGTCAGCACGACCCGGGTGGCGAAGGACTGCAGCACATCGGTGCCCCCGGCCACGCCCCCGCCGGCCAGGACGGAGTTCATGGCGTACGTCCAGTTCTCCACCACCTGGAAGCCGAGTCCGGTGAACGCGCCGAGGAAGAACCCGTCGAGCGGGCCGCGAACCAACTGCCGTGCGCTCAGGGCGATCAGCGCGACCCCGCAGAGTTTGAGGACCTCCTCGTTGAGCGGTGCGGTGAGGGCCGCGGCCCACTCGGAGCCGAATTCGATGCCTCCGGTCTTGAACCAGATGCCGGTGAGCCCGGTGTTGGCCACGATGGCGCAGCCGGTCGCCGCGGTGGCGCCCCAGAGGACTCCGCTCCATACCCAGCCGCGCGGCGCCGCCCGGAAGGGCCGTACCCGCTGCAGGACCGTCACTCCGATCCCCACCGTGATCAGCAGCAGAACGAAGGCGAGCAGCGCGGCGCCGGGGAAGACCCGGATGACCGCGGAGAATTCGGCGACGATCAGGGCGGCGCCGAGCAGGCACAGCAGCGCGCAGAGCCAGCCCACCGGCTGTCGGCGGAAGGACCCGCGTACCGACGCGTACGCCGAGGACGGCATGGCCATGGTCATGACGCCTCCTGCGGAAAGGCGACGCTGCGGGCCACCGCCATCGCGTCGGCCACGGTGCGCGGTGCGGTGTCCGGCTCGGCCAGTACGGTGATCTGCACGGCGAAGTCCTGCTCCGGCGGCACCCACACGGTGGCGGTGCCGACGCGGTTCTCACGGGTCAGCGCGCCGGTCAGCCCGGTCGCGCCCGCCGTGCTGGTGACGGGCCGCGGGCCGCCCAGCCGGGTGTCCTGGTCCGCGACGGACAGGACCCGGCGCAGCCCGGTCCAGAGCTGTCCGGCGCCGGCGCCGGTGGACAGGTCGACATAGCCGGCGACCAGATCGACACCGCCCCGGGACAGCGCGTACGAGGAGTCCGGATCGCTCCGTGACTTGCTCAGCCGCCAGCCCGCGCCGGTCACCCGCAGGGCGGCCATATTGCCGCCGGGCCCCAGCTCCAGCACGGTGCCGGACGGTACGGGCTCCTTGTCGGCGAGGACGCTGTCGATCAGCGGCCAGCCCGCGGTGAGGGCGGCCATGACGAGCAGGACGGCGACGACGGCCCAGCGCCGGGGGCGTACCGGTCGGCGAGGCAGGCGCCGGGTGACCGCTGCGGTGTCCATGCGGCGGGGCGCCTAGACGTCGTGGCGCAGCGGTGTGAGCTGCTCGATGTCGTACCGGACGCGCAGTTCGGCGATGGCCTCGGGGTCGGGCGTGCCGCCGTCCTTGAGGATGTCGAGCAGTTCCTCGAAGTACCGCTCGTGGTCGGACGGCGGGGACGACTGGAAGAACATCTTGGCGTCCTTGTCGCTCCGGTTGGCGAAGGCGTGGGGGCAGCCGGGCGGTACGACGACGACCGTGCCGGGAGTGGCCCGTACGGACCTCAGCCCGGAGGCGGACTCCCAGTGGCGCCAGTCCTCGCTCAGCACGCGCGGTTCGAAGGCCAGGACGTCCAGCTCGCCGTCGAGGAGGTAGAACAGTTCCTCGCTGCGGGTGTGGCGGTGGGCGCCGACGTCGAAGCCGGGCGGTACGACCACCTCGAAGGTGGAGGAGACCCGGGAGTGCTCTCCGGTGACCTTGAAGGTCACCTGCTGGGCCGCGGTACGGATGACGGTGCCCCCGCCCGGGGGCACGATCAGGCCCTCGGACTTCGTCAGCTCGGTCATGCGGTGCTCCAGGGCGGTGGTGTGCGGTGGGAGGCCGGTCACCGGGCGGCCGGCCGCGTCTCGGGACCGGTGACGGCGGTTCCGCGGCGGCGCCTTGCCGCCGGCCGGGTGACGGCGGCCGCGGCGGTCATGGCCGGGCCCGTCATGGTCAGCTCACCGGTTCGGTCGCCGGACGGGCGCTGCGGCCGCGTGTCCCGAACACCTGGCGCTCCGCCACGGCGGACACGGGCCCCGCCCCGCTGGTCGTCCACCGGCCCAGGGCCATCTCGGCGGTGATGCCGGGGCCGAAACCGGCGATGATGCCCCGCTCCCCGGGGGCGAGTCCGCCCTCGTCGAAGAGTCTCCGTACGGCGTCGAGGACGACGGCGCTGGCGATGTTCCCGTAGTCGGTCAGGGTGCCCCGGCTGAACCGGAACGCCTCGGGGGCCACCTCCAGGAAGTGGCTGAGGTCGTCCAGGATGCGCGGGCCGCCGGCGTGGATGATGTAGAAGTCGAGGCCGGTGGCGTCCCAGCCGTGCTGATCGGCGATCGCGCGGAGCGCCGGGGCCAGCGGCTCCATGGTGGTGGGTACGCGCTTGTCCAGCAGGAAGTGGAAGCCGGTGGCCCGGACGCTGTAGGCGATCCAGTCGGTGGTGTCGGGCACCAGGTGGGAGCCGTTGCGCTCCAGGGCGATACCGGTGCCGCCCTCGCCCCGGACGACGGCGGCGGCGACCGCGTCCCCGAACAGGCCGTTGGACAGCAGTGAGCCCACCCCGAGGTCGGTGGGCTGGTAGCAGAGCGAGCAGAACTCGCAGGCGACGATGAGCACGTTGGCCCCGGGGTAGGCCCGGCAGAAGTCGTGCGCCCTGTTGATGGCCGCTCCGCCCGCCGCGCAGCCGAGCTGGGCGATGGGGAGCTGGCGGGTGTGGGTGGGGAACTCCATGGTGTTGATCAGCCAGGCCGTGAGCGACGGCATCATGAACCCGGTGCACGAGACATAGACGATCAGATCGATGTCCGCGGGACGGAGATGCGCGTGGTCGAGGGCGCTGTCGATCACCGCGGGCACACGGGCCTTGGCCTCGGACTCGTACAGCAGGTTCCGGTGTTCGAAGCCCGGATGGCGCAAGGTGTCCTCGATGGGCTGGACGATATGGCGTTTGGCGACCCCGGTGTTCCGGATCAGCCGCAGCGCGAGAGCCAGTTGCGGGTGGTCCGGGTGGAGCGAACGGGCGAGAGCGAGCGTGTCTTCCATGGTGATCACATGCTCGGGAACCGAGACAGCGGGTTTGCACAGGGTCGCCACGAGCGCTCTCCTTCATTCGTGATCGCAGTGAACTGCGGCCCACACTCATGGGTGGCCAATCACCACGCAACCCGGGAGACGCGGGCGGAAGGCGTGCGGAGAGGGCCGTCCCGGAGGGATCGGAGCGGGATACGAAGAACCGTCAGGGCTCCATGAGCCGACTACGGAACGTAGGGACGGAGCGGGTCGGTTGGGCCGTTCGGGCGGTGTCGCGCGCCGTCGGGCGCGGTGCGTCGTACTGATTCACGAAGGCGGCGAACCCGAGCCGATTGCACCGGATCCAAACCAAACCGAATAACCTGTTTTGCTGCACCCTGCATCCCGTACGCACACCAACACGCGTACGGCCGCCCACCGGTACGGGACACGGCAGTGTACGAGTCTCCGCGTCCGTCCCAAATTGTTATGGCGAGCAGGATATATTCCGCATCCCGTTGAGCACTATAGTACGGGGTGGGCGGTTTGTTTCTTCGAAGTGCCCGTCTGACGGTCTGTAGAGAGGCATTTCATGGCAACACAGGAGCGCGCCATCCGGACGCGCACGGCGATCCTGGAAGCGGCCGGAGCGGTCTTCGACGAATACGGCTACGCGTCGACCACGCTCACGATGGTTCTCCAACGAGCCCGCGTCACCAAGGGCGCCCTCTACTTCCACTTCCAGTCCAAGGAGGCGCTGGCCCAGGCCGTCCTCGACGAGCAGGTGCAGCTCGGAGCCGTGCCACCGCAGCCCTGCAAATTACAGGAAGTCGTCGACATCACCTTCGCCGTCGCCCATCGGCTCCTGGACAACGCGCTGCTCAGGGGGAGCGTCCGGCTCACCGTGGACCAGGGCGCGCCCCCCGGGATCGATCACAGCGGCCCCTTCCGCCAGTGGCCCGAGCACCTCATCACGCTGATGGAACAGGCCCGTGAGCAGGGCGAGTTGCTGCCCAACGTGCAGCCGCGGGAGACGGTGGAACTACTGGTCGGCGCGTTCGCGGGCATCCAGATCATGTCCCGGGCACTCACCCAGCGCGAGGATCTCGGGCACCGGGTCTCCACGCTCTGGGGCCACATACTGCCGAGCATCGCGGTCCCCGGGCTGATGCCCAGTATCGACACCGCGCCGGACCGGGGCGCGCGGGTGACGGCGGCGGACTACCGGGGCTGAGGAGGTCTTCGGCGATGCTCCTGCTCACCGGGGTCACCGGGACGGTCGGACGGCTGGTGGCGGAGCGTCTGTGTGCCACGCTCCCCGCTCCCTCCGCCACGGGCGCGGCCCCCGCCCGCACCGGTGAGCCCGTACGGCTGCTCGCGCGCGACCCTCGCCGTATCGCCGCGTTCGCCGGTCCCCGTACGGAGATCGTGGGCGGCGACTTCGCGGAGCCAAACAGTCTGGCCGTGGCGATGAAGGGGGTCAGGGCCGCGCTTCTGGTGACGGCCGACCCGCTCGCGCCGGCCCATGACGAGCACCTGATCGCGGCGGCGCGCTCCGCGGGTGTACGGCATGTCGTGAAGCTCTCCGCGCAGGCGGTGGCCGAGCCGGACGCCATGGATCTGATCACCCGCTGGCAGCGCCGCAACGAGGATCTGATCCGCGCCTCCGGCCTGGAGTGGACCTTTCTGCGTCCCCGGTCCTTCATGTCCAACACCCTGGGCTGGGCACGCTCCATCCGCGAGGAGGGTGTCGTACGGGGGTTCGGCGGCGCGTCCCCCAACGCCACCGTCGATCCCCGCGATCTCGCCGACATCGCCGTGCTCTGCCTCACCGGAGCCGTCCCCTCCGGCCGGGCCCATGCCCTCACCGGCCCGGCCGCGATCAGCCCCGTAGAGCAGGTGGCCGCGCTGTCCGAAGTGCTGGCACGCCCCCTGCGGTTCGCGGAGCTGACGCGGGACCAGGCGTACGAGCGGCTGCTCGCCCGGTATCCGGCCGCGGTGGCCGGCGCGCTGATGGAGAGTGCCGAGCGGCAGCGGGCGGGCGCCAAGACCGGGGTGGAGCCGACGGTGGAGGCGCTCCTGGGCCGGCCGGCCGGTTCGTACCGCGCCTGGGCGGCGGACCACCGCAGAGCGTTCCGGCCCGCCTGACCGCGGACGCGCGCTGGAAGCCCTGGCAGGGCCGGTCAGGCGGCCTCCGGCATGCGCCGGACGCTCCAGTCGAAGGTCCCCCGGCACACCGGCGTGCCCGTACCGTCGACGACTTCGGCGGAGGTGCTGAGTCGGGCGCGGTCGCTCTCGCCGGAGAGGACGGCCCGCAGCGCCTCGCGGGCCGTGTCGTCGAGCCGGCAGGACGCGACCAGACGGCCCCGGGCGGGGGCGAGGAACTCCATGGACGCCGCGGCACCGAGCGGCACCACGCCCCGGAAGGCGTCCGCGCTCTCACTCAGCGCGATCATGGCGGCGAGCCCGGCGGCGTCGACAAGGGCGATCAGACCGCTGGAGTGCAGCGAACCGATCACATTGGTCAGGGCGTGAGGCGTCGAGAGGGCGAGTTCCGCCGCGCCGTCCGCCGCACGCAGCACCTCGATCCCGGCCGTGCGGTGGGCGGGGACGGGGTCCAGCAGCGTACGCGCCAGGGCGGTGGCATCCACCGGGCCATGGTCGCGCGCCGGGACGACGGCCGGGTGGCCGCGCGGCCAACGGCCGTCGAAGGCCGCCCGGCCCCCGCTCACCGTCGGCCCCCGCCCATCAGCGGTCGGCCCGCTGCTCGGATGTGTACGGCTCGGGCGAACGCGCGCCCGCGCCCGTGCGGTAGAAGTCGATCTTCTTCTCGATGGCGGCGAGATGGCGCCGGGTCTCGTCGAGCTGTTCGAGTACGCGCTCGCGGTGCTGTTCCAGTACGGCCAGCCGCTCCGCCTCATTGCCCTCGCGCCGGCAGATCTCGGTGTAGGCCCGGATGTCCCGGATGGGCATTCCGGTGCCCCTCAGCATGACGATGCCCGCGAGCCAGTTCAGATCGCGGGCGAAATACCGCCGCTGGCCCGACGGGGCGCGGTCCGCGGGCAGCGCGGTCAGCCCCTCGCGCTCGTAGTAGCGCAGGGTGTCGACGCTGAGCCCGCAGACCGCCGCGGCCTCCCCGATCGTCAGCCCGCCGTTCGGGATCTCCTCGTCCGGCATCGGCCGGTGAACCACTGAAGCCATGGGTCCAGACTCCCCCCTGGAGCGCGCTCCAGGGCAAACGGAGGCACACGAACGGACGCACACGACCGTCTGTGAAAAGCCCGCGGCCCGCCCTCGGCGGCCATGGGATTCTTGATCTCGGTCGACGGCGGGCACCGCCGCTGGACAAGCACTGGTACACCGAGCACTGATACGAGGAGCGACATGGGCGAGAGCGTCACCGGTACGGAGTCGTGCCTGGGCCTCACCGACTGGACCTGGCTCAACCCGCCTGCCCACTGGGCGGCCGTCGACGACGCCCTGGATGTCACCACGGCCCCGGACACGGACTTCTGGGTGAAGACCCACTACGGCTTCGTCCGCGACACCGGCCATGCCCTGCTGCGGCCGGTGCCCGCGAGCTTCCGGCTGCGCATCACCTTCTCCGGTGACTACCGCGAACAGTACGACCAGGCCGGGCTGTTGCTCCGGCTCGACGACAAGAACTGGATCAAGACGGGTATCGAGTACGTCGACGGCCGCCAGCAGCTCAGCGCCGTCGTCACCCGCGACGTGTCCGACTGGAACGTCGTACCGCTCGCCCATCTCACCGACACCCCCGGGCCGGTGACCGTCGAGCTGCTGCGCGAGGGCGACACCGTCACGGTGCACTACGGCATCGACGGGAATCCGGAGACCCTACTGCGGCTCGCCTACTTCCCGCCGGAGACGGCCGCGCAGGCGGGACCGATGTGCGCGTCTCCCGACGGGAAGGGTTTCACGGCCCGTTTCACGGCGCTGCGCCTCGACGACCTGTCCTGACGGACCGGGCCCGGCGGCGGTACACGCCCCGCCGGACACAGCGGTGGTCCGCGCCCCGTACCGGCGCGGACCACCCTGCTCACTCGTAACGTTCAGAACATCAGGCCGCGGGCGTGACCTGAACCGCTCCGCCCGCCGAGGACGCGGCGATACGGATCTCCGCCCGCCGCGTCACCCCGTTCACGGTCACCGCGAGCGTGACCGTGCCCGGCCGCAGCGCGGTCAGTGTGCCCGTCGCCGGGTCGAAGACCGCCGTATGGCGCGGCCGTGCGCCGTCCCGGTCCCCGATCCGGAGATTCGGGGATCCGGTCCAGTCAGCGCTCAGCGGGAAGCCGACCGGCACCAGCCGGGTCCCCTGGGTGACGGCGGCCGTGACCCGGGCGCTGTGCCGGGGCGCCAGCACGGCCGGGGCGTCGAGCGTCAGCGCGTCCGTGTGCGCGCGGGTCTGTACGGAGACCCAGTCGGGCCCGCCCTGCCACGGCTTGAGCCGCGCCATCGCCTGCTCGGCGCGCGAGATCCGGTCGACGCCGACCAGCGACCAGCCGGTGAAGCCGCCCTCGGCGGCGGGGGCCGCGGGCGCCTTGCCCGAGTTGCCGTTGATCAGATACGGCACACCGTCCACGTGCGAGGCATGGAAGACCCCGACATGGCTGCCGATGAGGCCCGCGCCCTTGCCGGTCGTACGGCGGAACTCCGCGAGCCACTGTTCGAGCAGGGCGGCCTCCTTGCGGTCGCTCAGCTCGCTGGCCCTCTGGACCGTCGGGTCGCGCGGCGGTACGTGCTCGATCAGCATGACCGAGTGGACCCGGTCGTCCCGCGCCGCCGCGTCCAACTGCTCATGTACGGCCCTGATCTGGGCGAGCCCGCCGCCGCGCAGGGTCAGGCTCGACGTGTCGAGGGTGAGGAAGCGGGTGCCCTCGTGGTCGAAGGTCCGCTGGGCGGGGCCGAACTGGTCGGTGAAGTTCTTGATGGAGCCGCCCATCACCTCATGGTTGCCGGGCACGTAGTACCAGGGCACCGCGTCCCCCAGCTCCTCCGTCAGCACCGTACGGGCGAAGGCGAGATCCGCGGGTGAGCCCTCGTCGACGAGATCCCCGTTGATCACCACGAAGTCCGGCCGCGCCGCCCGGATCTCGCGCAGGGTACGGCGGGCCTGCGCGACGAGCGGACTGTCCGGGGTCCGGGCGACGAACTGGGCGTCCGACATCACGGCGAACCGCCAGTCCCTGGCCTCCGTGTCCGCCGCCGAGTCGATCAACGGGTCGGCCGAGCGCGGCTGTTCGGGAAGATTCACCGTCGGCGGCACCTGGGCCGTCAGATCGTCGATCACGATCCCGCCCGTGTACAGCTTGGTGGCGGCGGTCTCGGCGAGATAGAAGCGGTACACGCTCAGCGGTGTCGCCGCCCCGGCCGGCACCGCGAAGGTCACCTGCTGCCAGCCGGTCCAGGTGACATACGGTCCGCGCAGCAACTGGTCGGAGCCGGCCGCGTCCTTGAGGTGCAGGGTCGGCCAGGCGCCCTTGCCGTCGCCCTTGATCCAGAGCTTGAAGGACTGCGGCTGCCCCGGCACCGCGATCTGCGCCGGCGGACTGGCGTAGGCGGCGCGGGTGGCGGTGGACTGGGTGAAGTCGTACGAGAGGGTCAGCCCGGTGCCGGTGTGGCCGTCGGGCGTGGATGAGACCGAGCCGCTGGCGCGGGCCTGGCTGAAGGTCCAGGACGCGGCGTCGTCGAAGGCGGAGACCTGCTGCTCCGCCAGTCCGACACTCACGGCGACCACGGCCGTGGCGCCGCCGGCCTTCGCGGTGATGAGACCGGCGCCGGAGTCCCCGAGGGACCTCACGGTGAAGGAGCCCCGGCCGTCGTCGGTCACGCCGAACAGCGAGTGGTCGTACTCCAGCCGTACGTCCCGGGGTTCGACGGGCGCGCTGGTGCCCTGGGCGTCGAGACCGACAAGGCCGAAGGTTCCGGTCGCGTTCGCCCCGGCGAGTCCCACCCGCCGGGTGGTCGGCTGGATACGGTCGAGCGGGCCGAGCACGGTCAGTTCCGTACCGCCCGCCGCGTGTCCGCGCTCGGCGCGTACCTCGGTGGTGCCACTGGCGCGCGCCGTGAACACCCCCTGGCTGTCGACCCGGCCGACCGAGGACCGTACGGCCCGCCAGCGCGGTGTGCCGGCCGCGGGGCCGTACGTCTCGTCGTATCCGGCGGCGGTGAGGCGGCGGGTCAGTCCGGGGAAGACCCGCTCGGGGTGGCCGCCCCTGACCGGGTCGACGGTCGGTGCCGCGCCCGCCGGGGTACGGGTCTCGACCCAGAAGCCGGTGAGCCGGCCGGTGCCGTCCGGCGCGGTGAGGGCGAGACCGTTGGGCACGGTGCGCTCGCTGCCGTCGGAGGGGCTGTTCTCCACACGCAGGGCGTCGCTGCCGGGGGCCCGGGCGACCAGGGTGGAGGAGCCTCCGCCGTCGAGGTTGAGGGCGTTGTACGCGCCGGCCTCACGCATCATCAGGCCCAGCTCGGTGAGGGTGACTCCGCCGCTGTCGGCCTGCCGGCCGTCGACGGTGATCACCTGCATGGTGCTGCCGTCCTGGGAGAAGCCGACGGCGGTACGGGGGGCCGCGGTGTTGTTGCCCGCCCCTTCGTGGCTCCGCGCCACTCCGTCCACGACGAGCAGTTCCCGGCCGCCGACCGCGGTGCGCGGCACGGGGCCGCTGTCGGTGCGCGGCCGGAATTCCAGCGACACCGGGTCGCCGGGCCGCAGCGCGGCCAGCGCCACGGCGCCCGCCTCCCGGCCGACGAGGACGGTCGTACCCTCGGCGATCGGGCCCGTTCCGGGAGCGGCCGACACCGAGACGACCTTTCCGTCCCGGACGGCCGCCTCCGCGACGGGCGTCGCCCGGTCCACGGTGAGCCGGCGGTCGGCCGCGCCCCAGCCTGCGGTGTAGGCGCCGATGCCGCCGACGGGCACATTGGCCGCGTTGTACGCCTCCAGCGCCCGCGGTCCCGAGGGAAGGGTGACAATGCCGTCGAAGTAGAGCTTCAGGATGCGGCCCGCGCTGCCGGGGCCGATACCGACGGCCTGGTTGGCGCCAGCCGCCGGCGAGTGGACGGGCTGCCCGTTCGCGACACCGGGGCCCTGGGGCGCGCCCGTCTCGTTGATGTCGAAGAAGTCGGCGTTGATGGCGGCGACGGTGCGGCGGCCCGGTCCGGCGTCGTGGGCCGCGGCGAGCTGGGAGACCGTACGGCGCTCGGAGACCTTGCCCGAGGAGAGATAGTCCGCCTGGGCACCCGTGCCGTCGAGGTCGACGGAGAGCGCGTCGACCCGCAGCCACTTGTCGGATTCGAGCCGGTCGTACGAGGTGAGCCGGATGCCGGGGGCGATCGGGCGCGAGGCGCGCGCGGTCTCGATGCCGTCTCCGTCGCGGACGGCTCTCGGGCTGCCGATGGCTCTGGTGCCGCCGGTGGATCCGGCGCTGCCGGCGGACCGCGGAACGGCGGTGGCCGCGCTCGCGGGCGGCGGGGCGACCGGCCGCAGGATCTCCGCGGCGGTACGGGGACGGGGGTCGGGGACGGAATCGGCGAAGGACGGGGCTGCCGCCCCCGCCGTCAGAGCGGTGACCGCCGCGAACAGCACGGCGGACCGCCGGGCAAAGCCTGGGCCCACAACTTCTCCTGGAAGACGTTGGATGCGCGGTTGGTAAGCGCTGTCGGCCGCCAGCATTGCCGTGCACACACCAATGAACCAGGGGTTCGTGGGAACACCGGGGAGAACACGCGGTGACACGGTGACACGGAGGGGAGCACACCCGGAGGAGGCACACGGTTTCCGAGGGACTGTCAGGAGGGCCCGGTAGCACACCGGTTGTACGGATGGGCCTGGGGTGCCTGAAGTGCCTCAGTGGCGCCGGGTCCTGTCCGGCGGATCTTCGCGGATCAGGCTGCGGCGTCTGGTGGAGGGGGTCCCTCCCGTGCCGTTCAGGCCACGGGGGAGCATCGCAAGGCGGAGGATCGGACTCGTACTGGACGTACTTGGCCGACTCCGACAACGCAGCGAGGTGCCGTGCCAGGCGTCGCGGCCCCGCGAAGATCCGCCGGACAGGGCCCGGCTTACGCCCGGGCCACCCCGTCCGGAGAGCGCCCGGTCACCGGAGCGCGCACGAGTCCTGCCGCGTCCCTGCGCAGCAGCAATAGCGCCATGTCGTCCTCGCCGCTCTCCTGCCCCAGTTCGTCGAACAGCAGGTCCGCCAGCTCCGTCGGATCCACCGGGCCCGTCCGTACCTTCTCCTTCAGTACGTCCAGCCGCTCCCCCAGATCGATGCCCGGCTGCTCCACCAGACCGTCGGTGAAGAGCAGCAGGGTCTCGCCGGGCCCGAGCACACCGGTGGTGAGGGGGTAGCCGATCTCGTCCGGCCGGGTGAACTCCGTCGAGAGCCCGAGCGGCAGCCCGCCCGCCGCCGGGATCCAGTGGCAGGTTCCGTCCGCGTGCCGCAGCAGTGGATCGAGATGCCCGGCGCGCACGATCCGCAGCGCCCCGCTCACCAGGTTCACCTCCGCGTACGTGCAGGTCGCGAAGCGGTCGGTGCCCAGTTCGTGCAGCAGCGCCGAGGCCCGGGCCAGCGCGGTCGGCGGCGGATGCCCCTCGGCCGCGTACGCCCAGAGCGCCATGCGCAGTTGCCCCATGACCACCGCCGCGTCGGTGTCATGGCCCTGGACATCGCCGATGGTCAGCCCCACCCGGTCGCCGGGCAGCGGAAGCACGTCGTACCAGTCGCCGCCGACGCTGCGGCCCATTCGCGCCGAGCGGTAGCGCACGGCGGTACGCGCGCCGGGCACATCGGGGATACGGCGCGGAAGCATCGCCTGCTGGAGACCCTCGGCGAGGTCGTGCTCCTGCTCGTACAGCATGGCGCGCTGGAGGCTCTGCGCGATGCTGCTGCTCAGGGCGATCAGCAGATTGCGTTCGTCGTCGCTGAACTCGCCGTGCCGGGGGTAGAGCAGGCCGAGCGCGCCGATCGGCCGTGCCTGGGCCGTCAGCGGCAGATACGCGGCGGAGCCGACCGACAGCCGTTCGAGGTGCGGCCAGAGGAGGGGGTAGCCGGTGCGGAACTCCTCCCAGGAGGTGATGAAGAGCGGCCGCTGGGTACGGACCACGTCGCTCATCGGGAACCGCTCGTCGATCCGGGTGTAGCGCAGCTCCGGTACGTACGCGCCGAGGCGCCCCTCGCAGACCAGCCGGATCCGGCCGCCCTCGATCACCCCGAGCATCACGCTGACGGCCTTGAGCTGTCCGAGCGCCTGCTCGTCCTTCAGTACGGCGATGACATCGTCCATCGAGGAGGCGAGGGCGAGCAGATCGGTGGTCCGGCCCACCACCTCGGTCAGCCGGCGCCGCCCCTCGTCGGCATCGTTCCTGAGGGCGGCCTGAGCCAGTTCCTCCTCGGCGCTCCGTACGATGCCGATGATCCGGCGGGGCCGCCCGGCCTCGTGCCGGATATGGGCCTGGGTGTGGGTCCAGCGGAGTGATCCGTCGGCGTGGCGGATGCGGAAGTACGCGCCGTAGGAGGGTGCGCCCTCCTTGAGCGCCTGGGCGATCAGGGCCTTGAGCCGGGCCGCCTCGCCGTTCGGGACCAGAGCGAGCAGGGTGCCGGGATCGCCGTCGAACTCATCGGGGCGCAGGCCGAAGATCTCGAGCGCGGGCCCGTCGAGATGGACCAGCCCGCTGTCGAGATTCCAGTCGAAACCGCCCATGCGGTTCAGCGCGAGGCTCAGATCCGGATGGGCGGGCCAGTCGTCCGGCAGCGACACGGCAGCCGGAGGATGACCCCGATCAGCCATGGAGCCACCATCTCATCGATCGGTCCGCCCCACGCGCCGAGAAGCCGCCCCGGAAAGCGCTTCCGGCGGTGGCCGGGTGGGAGGAGACTGCTTGTCTGCACACCGAGGGCTTATATGATCATCACGAAAGAGGACTCCGCTCTCCCATGCAGAATCCCGAATCTCCCCGTTCGAGTCCGCTGGACCACCACTACTCGGGGGAGCACCCGCTCCGCACGCTCGCCTATCTCTTCCGCCCCGACCGCTACCGGCTGGTGCTGGCCGTCCTCGTCTTCGCCGTCAAGCACATCCCGGTCTGGCTGCTGCCGCTGATCACGGCGAACATCATCGACGTGGTGGTGGACCACAGGCCCATCGCCCATCTCTGGTTCAACACGGGGGCCGTGGTGCTGGTTCTCGTCCTCAACTTCCCACTGCATCTGCTGTACGCGCGCCTGATGAGCACCAGCATCCGCCGGATGGGCCGTGAGCTGCGCTCGGCCCTCTGCCGCCGGATGCAGCATCTCTCCATCGGCTACCACTCCCGGGTCAGCGCGGGCGTGCTCCAGACCAAGGTCGTACGGGATGTCGAGGCCGTCGAGACGATGACCCAGCAGAGCGCCGACATGGGGCTCGGCGCCATCATGACGCTGCTGGGCGGTCTCGCGGTGATCGGCTACCGCACCCCGGTCGTGCTGCCGGTGTTCCTGGTCGTCGTCCCGCTGGCGGCACTGCTGGTACGCCGGCTCCGCTCCCGGATCCGCAGCAACAACGAGGAATTCCGGCTGGAGGTCGAGCGGCTCTCCTCCCGGGTCGGCGAGATGACCACCCTGATCCCGATCACCCGCGCCCACGGACTGGAGCGCGCGGCCCTGCACCGGGTCGACAACACCCTGGAGCGGGTGGTCACCGCCGGATTCCGGCTCGATCTGCTCAACGGACGCTTCGGATCGCTCTCCTGGATCCTGCTCAACACCATGGCGGTCGGCTGTCTCTCGGGCTCGGCGGCCGTCGCGTACTACGGCTGGATGGGGCTGACCGCGGGCGATGTCGTGATGATCAGCACCTTCTTCACCGCGCTGACGGCCTCGCTGACGACCCTGATGAATCTGACCCCGATCATCTCCAAGGGCCTGGAGTCGGTACGGTCGGTCGGCGAGGTCCTCCAGGCGCCCGATCTGGAGAGCAACGAGGGCAAGACCTCCGTCGACCGGGTCGAGGGGCGGATCGACTTCCAGGGCACGGGCTTCCGCTACCCCGACGCGACCGAGCACTCGGTGAGCGGATTCGATCTGTCGGTGCGGCCCGGCGAGACCGTCGCGCTGGTGGGGGCGTCGGGCGCGGGCAAGTCCACGATCCTCAATCTGCTCATCGGTTTCATCAGGCCCACGGAGGGCCGGATCCTGCTCGACGGCTCGGACATGGCGTCCCTGGACCTGCGCACCTACCGGCGCTTCCTGTCCGTCGTACCGCAGGAGTCGATCCTGTTCGAGGGGACCATCCGGGAGAACGTCACCTACGGTCTGGAGGGCGGCGCGGACGAGAGCGCGCTGCGGGAGGCGCTGCTCGCGGCCCACGCCATGGAGTTCGTCGAGCGGCTGCCCGACGGTCTCGACACGGTCGTGGGGCAGCGCGGCGCCCGGCTGTCGGGCGGCCAGAAGCAGCGGCTCGCGATCGCCCGGGCGCTGATCAGGGATCCGCGGGTGCTGGTGCTGGACGAGGCGACCTCGGCGCTGGACAACCGGTCGGAGGGGCTGATCCAGGACGCGCTGTCCCATCTCGTCAGGGGCAGAACGGTGTTCGTCGTCGCACACCGGCTCTCCACCATCAGGAACGCCGACCGCATCATCGTGATGGAACACGGCCGGATCGTCGAGGCGGGCAGCCATCACGAACTGCTGGCCCGCGGCGGCCCGTACGCCACCACCCTCCAGCCCCGCCGCTCCGGCTGAACCGGGGTCAGGGACGGGGGCGGGCCCGGCCGGGACGGTCCTCCCCGGCCGGGTCGATACGGCGGGCCCTGACATGTTCGTACGCGAGTGTCGTCTGTACGTCGGCGACCTCGCGGCGTTCGGTGAGGCGGTCGATGACAAAGGCGTAGACGCCGTCGACATCCGGAACGGCGACATGGAGCAGGAAGTCATGGGCGCCGGAGGTGACGAACAGACTGATCATCTCCGGCAGCCGTGCGGCCCACTCGCGGAACCCCTCGATGACCGGCCGGGCCGGGGGCCGGATACGGACCGAGATCAGGGCCTGTACGGACCGTCCGATCGCGCCGAGATCGACCGCCGCGTGGTAGCCGGTGACGACACCGCGCTCGCGCAGCAGCCGTACCAAATACGGCGGGCAGAGACAGAGCCGGGACGTCTGCCTAGCGTATCGGCATATCCGCACACGAAGGAGCGTCATGTCCCTCCCCGGCTGACCAGCGAGGACGTCACCACCGACCGGTCCACCCGGCAGGCACGGCTGAAATGGGTGATCGTCGTGGACGAGACCCTGCCGGCGGGCCGGGCGGCGAACGCCGCCGCCTGGTATGGCTGCCGCGGTCGGCGAGGCACTGCCGCATCTCCTGGGTCCGGACGGCAAGGACGCCTCCGGCGCCGTCCATCCCGGGCTGCCCTGGGCCGGATGCACGGTGCTGGCCACGGACACGGAGACGCTGCGCGAACTGCGGGCCAAGGCCGCCGCCAAGGACGAGATCCTGATCGTGGACATGCCCCAGTCGGCCCAGACCTCACGGGTGTACGACGACCATCTCGACGCCCTGGCCGCCACCGGCGAGGAAGGGCTGAACCGCTGCGGCATCAGTCTGGTCGGCCTCCGCAACCGGATCGACCGGCTGGTGGGCAGGCTGGAGCTGCTCCATTGAACTGAACGGGGATTTCATACGGTATGCCACCATTAGGCAATATTGGGTACCGAATGGCTGCTTGTCCGTTACCGAGCGTGAGTCACGGCGTTGAAGGGCGTGAAGGCCGCACATCGTGCGGCCGCACTCCACACGTCCAAGGAGAGAACTTGATGTCGCGTATCGCGAAGGCAGCCGCTGTGCTCATCGGCACGGGCGCCATGCTGGCAGGTGGCGCCGGTGTGGCCACCGCTGACGCCGAAGCCGAGGCGGCCGTTGTCGGCTCGCCGGGTGTCCTGTCCGGCAACGCCATCCAGGTGCCCGTGAGCATCCCGGTCAATGTCTGTGGCAACACCGTCAACCTGGTCGGAATCCTGAACCCGGCGTTCGGCAACCACTGCGCCAACATCTCGATCGAGAAGAAGAAGCACCACGGCAAGATGCACCACGGCAAGATGGAGCACGGCGAGAAGCACCATGGCGGTGAGCACCACGAGGAGCACGGTGGTTACGGCGGCTGACCACCGTCTGACACGGCGCGGCCCCCGAGACCGCGCCTAGGCCAGTGAGAGACGGCCTCCCGTGCCTCCGCGCGGGGGGCCGTCGCACTTTCCCGGCGGCGAGGACGACGAGGACGGCGAGCGCACCGGGCCGCGTCGGGGCCCGGGCTTCGCATCCCGGGTTTCACGGCTCGTGCCTTTCACGGCGCGTAACGGTACAGACGACTGTGGTCCAGGAGCTCGGACGGCCTGACGTCCCACGGCGGCATGGGCTCGTCCAGGCTGATGACCCGGCCGTGCTGCGGATCGTCCGGATGCAGCCTGTTGCTCGGCTGGTACACCGCCTTCGGGTGCCTGCGCCGCCAGCGGTCCCAGAGCAGGTCGATGAACGAGTGATGGAGCCAGAAGACGGGGTCATTGGGCGACGAGGCGCCCAGCATGTGCCCGCCGACCCAGCGGTGCACCCTGTTGTGATTGCGCCAGCGCTCGGCCCCCTCGGACAGCCAGCCCTCCAGCCTGTTGCGGAACCCGGAGGTGACGGTGGAGTTCCAGGGAGCCGTGTCGTACACCGGCTCGTCCATCGCCCAGGCCAGTTCGTCCCTGGTGGGCAGGGCGATCGGCGCGGACGGCCGGCCGAAGTTCCGGGTGAGGTACTCACGGTCCGTCACGCCGCTGTTGATCTTCCAGTGTCCGGACTCATAGGCGAAGGGACCGGTCATGACCCGCTGGTCGGGGCCTTGGCCGTTGCCGCCGAGGAAGTCGTCGGACCAGAGCGCGGCGGCGGGGCTGTCGTCGGCCGTCCAGTCCCAGTACGGGACGGTCACCGCCGGATCGACCCGCTGGAGGGCGCGCTCGAACTCCAGCAGATAGCGGCGGTGCCAGGGGAAGAAGGACGGGGTCATATGGGCGGCGCGGAGTCCGTCCTGACCGTCGGTCACATAGAACTCGATGTGCATCCGTACGAAGTCGTCGTACTCCCCCCTCCGCTTCAGCTCCAGCACCGCGCCGACGAATCTCTGTCTCTCCTCGCCGGTCAGATTCCGCGAGTTCTTTCTGGTGTACACCGCGAAGTCCTTCCCAAGGCTCAGAGATGGTGGGTCGGTCCGGGAAACGAGAGCTGGGCGCCCGCCAGTTCGTCGACCGCCGCACGGGCCGCCGCGAGCGGGGTCGGGAACGAGTCGTAGTGGTTGACGATGCTCATATAGCTGCCGTCCGCGCGCCGCATGAGCTGGAGGGGGCGGCCGTCGATACGGACCTCGGGCGCGGTGGAGCCGGACGGAGCACCGTGCGCGCCGGACGCTCCGGGGGCCGTCGCCGTGGCCCCGATACGGATGTGCCGTCCGCGGTAGATCTCCTCGACCGTTCCGGCGGCCGCGCCCTCGGACGCCTGGCCCGCCCTGACGACGGGCGCGAGCACGGCCGAGGTGCCCGAGACCACACCGAGGGTGAACATCGCGCGCAGCAGGCGGCGCCGGCCTGTCGGGGCGCGGCCGGGCGCCGGCGGCTCCTCCGTACGGTCTGGCTCCGCCTCGGGGCGCCGTACCTGCACGGATCTCCGCTCCGTCTGGGTTCCGCTCACCATCGAAGGACCTCCGCTCGTCATGTCCGGGGCGATCGCCCGCCCGGCACAACGACGCGATGGACAAACGGTTATCCCGGTTACGGCAGGCGCACGCAGGCGGGTGCACGCACAAGGGCCGGTACGGCGACCCGGGGGTCCCCGTACCGGCCCTCGCGTCCGGCGGCAGAGAGAATCAGCAGCTCAAATTGGACCCAGGGGTGGTTCCGAGGATCTGCACGAAGCGCTGATAGTTGTTGATCCGGCTCTGTACCTGACCGGGGTTGCCGCCATTGCATTCGAGGCTGCCGTTGATGCTCCGGATGGTCTCTCCGAAGCCCCGGCCGTTGACCATCGCGTTGTGCGGGGTCATGGTGCCGGGACCGGTCTGGGTGTTCCAGTACCAGAGGCCGGTCTTCCAGGCGACGGCCGACTCGCGCTCGACGCGCCACGGGTCGGCGAGCAGGTTGATGCCCAGCGCGTCACCCGCGGCCTTGTAGTTGAAGTTCCAGCTCAACTGGATCGGACCACGCCCGTAGTACGCAGCCTGACCGGCCGGGCAGCCGTACGGCTGGTTCGGGTCGCAGTAGTGCGGGTAGTTCGCGGTGTTCTGTTCGACGATATGGACCAGGCCGCCGGTCTCGTGGCTGACATTGGCGAGGAAGGCCGCGGCCTCCTGGCGCTTGACCGTGTCACTTCCGGAGTTGGCGAAGCCCGGGTAGGCGCTGAGCGCGGCGGTCAGGCCGCTGTACGTGTAGAAGGAATTCCGGCTCGGGAACATCTGGTTGAACTGGCTCTCGCTGACCACGAAGCCACCGGCCGGCGGCGGGTCGGTCGGCGGGGTGCCACCGCAGGTGTACGGCTCCCAGTACCAGGTGCTGATGACGGGGTCGTAACCCGGGTTGTCGTGCTCGGCGATGTAGAACTTGCCGTCGGTGTACTTGACGATGTTTCCGGTGACGTACGCCCGGCCCGCGACCCAGGCCGGGTAGTCACACGCACCGGAGCCGCCGCCGGGGGTGGAGCCGTCACAGCTTCCCTGGTCGGCCCAGACATCGGTGGTGCCGGGGGTCTCCCCCTGGGTCCACCACTTCGCCGACCAGTTGTGACCGTTGTACGAAGCGGTGTTACCGCCGGTGTACACGGTGGACGCGTTCCACCCCGCCGCGCAGGTGGCGGCGGAGGCGGTGGACGCGGGCAGGAAGACCGCGAGGGCGATGGCCGAGACCATCGCCGCGAACAGGGCAAGGACACGCTGTCTCAAACGACTCACTCCTTCGCGCGGGCAGCCGGAGGTCCGGCCGCTCGCCATGGGGGGTGAGGGAACCAAACCGGAATCACGTGCACCTGTCAAGGTCTAGACCAAGTGGCGCGGCCGGCGCCTGTCACATCCGGCCGATCGGGCCACGCACGGGCCGCGAGCCCCGTCGGCCCGTATCAGCCCGGCACCTCCACCAGTTCCAGACCTGTCAGTCCGGCGAGCGCTCGCAGGTCGGGCAGCAGCCGGCCGGTGGCGAGCGCCCAGTGGTGGCCGACACCGCTGGCGCTCCAGTCGTCGGTCCACTCGCCGGGGTCGCGGCCGAAGTCGACCCTGGACGTGGTGTTGCCGATCTCCAGATGCGGCCCGGGGACCACCTCGCCCTCGGCGGCCACCAGCCGGTACCGGCCCTCGCGGCTCTGTCCCATCCCGACCAGGGTGACCGGGCCGTGCCGTACGTCGAACTCGACCGAGACGCCCCAGCCGCGCTTGCCGTGGTAGACGCCGAGCCCGCGCAGCAGGGGCTTGCGCGCGCTGATGGCGAGATGTCCGGGACCGTCATGGCCCATCTCGACCACCCCCGCGGCGAAGTCCAGCGCCTGGAGTTCGGTGAACGAGCCGCCCGCGCCGAGGCGGTCCGCGATCAGCATGGCGAGCGAGGTGCGCAGCTCGTACTCCCCGCAGGCCGGAACGCCGCGGGCGGTCAGCAGCGAGGAGCCGAGGATCATGCCCGCGCCGAGCCGTTCATGGATCTCGGCGTCGAGGCCCCGGTGGTAGTACGCGAGCGAGTCCAGGTCGAAGTCGGCGACGAGCCGGTCCAGTCCGGCGGAGACCCGCGCCGCCCAGCGCAGATCGTCCTCGGCCACGGAGTCGGCGAGTTCGAACACCTCCCGGGTCTCGTGGAGTTTCGCGGCGAGTTCACCGTCCCCGACCTGTTCGACCCGGACCCGCAGATCGTCGAATTCGAGGACCTCGACATGGCCGCCGAGACTCGCCGGGACCATGGTGAGATCGGTGGAGACGTCGTACATGCCCGGATAGAGATGCCCCATCAGACCGTGCCGGCCGTTGCGCAGGACGGAGCGGACCCCGGCGGCGCGGATCCAGCGGCCGATACGCGCCCAGGCGCGCTCGTCCTCCAGATGTCCGGAGACGGAGCGGAACGGGACGCCGACGCGTTCGAAGGCGTTGGCCATCTCCGGCAGCGGGCAGGCGCCGCAGTACGCCAGCCACTGGCCGGTGTCGAAGGAGGCGTGGTCCATGGACGGAGTGGGCTGAAGGTTGATCAGCAGGACCGGGGCACCCGCGCGCTGTGCCACCGGGACGAGCATCGTGGCCGTCATATAGGTGGTCAGGAAGCCGACGATCAGATCGCAGTCGGCGGCGCGCAGCTTCTCGGCGGCTTCCGCTCCCTCCTGTGCGTCGGAGATGAAGCCGACGTCGACGACCTCGGCGTCGAACTCCCGCATCCGCTCGGTGACCCGGGCGGCGGAGCGCCTGAGCTGCGGAAGCAGTTCGGGGAACTGCGGCCAGTAGGCGCCGAGGCCGCCCGCGACCAGCCCGATCCTGGGCGTGCGGGCGACGGCTGGGGTACGGACGGTCATGGCGGCTCCGTAGTGGTGCGGGGGCCTCCGGCCGGCTGCCGGGGCCCGGGTCAGAAGTCGAACTTGTCGATGTTGTTCTTGTCGAAGACGGTCGGCTCGCCGAGGATGACCTCGCCGTCCTTGCCGATGGTGTACTCGCCGAGCTTGCCCGCCTTGAACTTCTCGCCCTCGGCCCCGGTGATCTGGCCGGACGCCAGGGCGCCGGCCGCGTACGACCCGAGATAGCCCAGCTCCTCGGGGTTCCAGAGCGAGAACTGCTCGACGGTGCCGTCCTTGACGTATGCCCGCATCTGGTTCGGTGTGCCCAGGCCGTTGAGGACGACCTTGCCCTTGTACGAGGAGTCGCTGAGGTAGCGGGCGGCGGCGGCGATGCCGACGGTGGTGGGCGAGATGATGCCCTTGAGGTCGGGGTACGCCTGGAGCAGGCCCTGTGTCTGCTGGAAGGACTTCTGGTCCGCGTCGTCGCCGTACGCGACCTTGACCAGCTCCATGTTCCGGTACTTCGGCAGCTTCAGCTCGTCCTTCATGAACTCGATCCAGGTGTTCTGGTTCGTGGCGTTCTGGGTGGCCGAGAGTATGGCGAACTTTCCCCGGTGGCCGAGCTGTTCGCCGAGGTGCTGGACGAGGCTGCGGCCGATCTCCTCGGAGCTGGCCTGGTTGATGAAGAGCTGGCGGCAGTCCTTGGCGGTGTCGGAGTCGTACGCGACGACCTTGATGTCCTTCTTCATGGCCTGTTTGAGCGGGCCGCAGACCGCGTTCGGATCGTTGGCCGCGATCAGGATGGCGTCCTGGCGCTGCTGGATGAGGGTGTTGATGTACGAGACCTGCGACGAGGCACTGGCGTCGGAGGGGCCGACCTCCTTGCCTGTGCCGCCGTACTCGGCCGCGGCGGCGATCCCGGCCTCGTCGACGATCTTCTCGTACGGGTTGTTGATCTGCTTGGGCAGGAAGGCGAGTTGGAGTCCCTTCTTGAGAGGCGCGTCCGGGTTGGCCTCGGCGGAGGCTGCCGCTTTCCCGGTGTCCTTCGCCGTGCTGTTCTTGGTGGTGCCGGAGCAGGCGGCCAGCACGACTGCGAGGGTGCAGGCGAGGGCGGCGGTGGCCGCCGCACGGCGCCTGGCGGCGGTACGGATGGTCATGGCGGGCGGGACCTTTCGGGCGCAGGGGTGGAGCTCGGGGCTCGGGGG
>NZ_LATD01000284.1 GCF_000981895.1 Streptomyces odonnellii
GCCCCGGCCACGTCCCCCGTGCCGCCCGTGTCCGCGCCCGCCGCGATCGGCTGGCCGGTGTCCGGATCGATGGCCGTGCCCGCGCCGCCGCCGGTGGCCGCGCCGGCTGCCGTCGCGCCCCCGGTCGCACCGCCGGTCGCGCCCGCGCCCGGGGCGCGGGAGCCTCCCGTACCGCCGCCGCCCGTGGCCGTACCACCGGAGCCGCCGGTACCACCGCCACCGCTCGCGGCGCCGCCCGAGCCGCCGCCCGAGGCCGAACCGCCACCGCCGCCGCCCTGCGGGACGGTCGGCTTCTTGTCGCCGCCGGTGCCGGTGGCGCACTGGGTGGCGCCCTTCCGGTCACAGGCCGACGGGTACGGGGCGGTCTTGGCGAGGGTGTTGGACCCGTCGGCGGAGAAGGTGGGGTTGTGGCAGTTCTTGATGTTGATGTTCTCGACGTTGACGCCGGGGATCTTCCGTACCTGGGTGAGCCCCGCCTGCACCAGGTTCACCGGCAGCGGCGAGAAGCCCAGTTTGTCGACGTTCTGCTGCCCCTGACACAGGAAGTAGTAGGCGAACGCGCCGAGTGTCTTGCCCTTGTTGGGGTTGAACTTGGCCTCGGCCTTCGTCGGGATGATCATGTAGCTGTAGCTGGACAGCGGGTAGTTGCGCCGGTCCTTGCTGTTGTAGACGCCGTCGAGGATCTGGGTGAGGTACTCGGGCGAGGAGGGGTTCTCGTTGATCCGCGCGTTGAGCAGGGCGACGGCCACGTTCCGCGCGGTCGGCTCGGTGTAGTAGCCGGCCGCGTTGAGCACCTTGACCACCGGGAAGTGGGTGGTGTGGACGGCGTAGGAGTACTCGACATAGGTGATCGTGCCGATGTTGCCCGGCTGGGCGACATACCCCGAGACACCGTTGGACCCGGACTGGGCGACGAAACCGCCGCCCGGCACCAGCGGGTAGTTGGAGGTGGTGCCGCAGGGGGTGCTCCGGCCGGCCTTGGCGCAGTAGCTGTTCCAGATGGAGGGGTGCTGCTTGCTCATCCAGGTGGTGAGCTGCGCCGTCGTGCCCGAGCCGTCGGAGCGGACCACCGGGACGATCCGGCGCGGCGGGAGCGACTTGGCCAGGGCCGGGTTGTCGGCCTTGATCGCCGGGTCGTTCCAGAACTTGATGTCACCGGTGAAGATCTTGGCGAGGGCCTCGCCCGACAGCCGCAGGTTGGTGACCCGCTGGTTGCCGATCTTCAGGTTGTACATGAAGGACGTACCGCCGGCCACGATCGGCATGTACGCGTACTTCCTGGAGGGCGGCGAGTCGACGACCCCCGAGTCCTTGATGCCGTACGGGATCTCGGAGACGGCGTAGTCGACGGTGCCGTTGCGGAACTGGTTGCGGCCGTCGGAGGAGCCGGTGCCGTTGTAGTTGACCGTCATGCCGTACTGCTTGACGTTCGCCACCCACTGGTCGAGCGCGTTCTTGCTCCAGGTGGAGCCCGCTCCCGAGATCGGGACATAGGTCGCGGCGGTGGCGGGGACGGGCCGGACGAGACCCAGCAGCACGAGCGTCGCGAGGGCGACGGCCGCCAGGACGGCGCGTATCGGTCTGCCGGGCAGTGGCGCCGGAAGGGTTCCGGACATCGGGGGGCGACTCCTGTCGGTATGGCGGGGCGGTGGCGGGGGGCTCGGCGGCTCGCCTGGAGCGGGTACGGGGTG
>NZ_LATD01000285.1 GCF_000981895.1 Streptomyces odonnellii
GGGGGCTCGGGTGGGGGCGGACGGCGGCGCTGGTGATGCGGAGGGCGCCGTTGTTCGCGATCGCCACGACGGCCGGGCTGGTGCTGCTCGGACTCCCGTTCCTGGGAGCCCAGTTCGGCACGGCCGACCACCGTCAGCTTCCGGCCGGCGCCGAGTCGCGGGTGGTCCAGGAGGAGATACGGGACGGCTTCCCCGGCAGCCCGAGCGGCGGCCTGGAGATTCTCGCGGAAGGCTCGGCCACACCCGCCCAGTACGCCGACTACCGCAGCCGGATAGCCGCTCTCCCGGGAGTGGCGAGGGTCGACGGTCCCGTCACCGCGGACGGGCACGGGTACTTCACGGTGCTGCCGGAAGGCGAGGCGGTGGGCGAGGCGTCCCAGCGGCTCGTCCATGAGATCCGTGCCGAACAGGCCCCGTTCGACACCTCGGTGACCGGCGCGGCAGCCGTACTGGTCGACTCCAAGGACGCGATCGCGGACCGGCTGCCGTGGGCGGCGGGCATCATCGTCGTGGTCACCCTGCTGCTGGTCTTCCTGCTCACCGGCAGTGTGCTGATACCGATCCAGGCGGTCGTGCTCAACACCCTGAGTCTTACGGCGATGTTCGGGGCGGTGGTCTGGGTCTTCCAGGACGGCCATCTGTCCGGGCTGCTGGCCTTCACCTCCACCGGGGACATAGAGACGACCCTGCCGGTGCTGATGTTCTGTGTCGCCTTCGGGCTCTCCATGGACTACGGGGTCTTCCTGCTCTCCCGGATCAAGGAGGAGTACGACAGCAGTGGTGACCACGAGCAGGCGGTGGCCTTCGGACTCCGGCGCACGGGAGGGCTGATCACCGCGGCCGCCGTGATCCTGGCGGTGGTCATGGTCGCCATCGGCACCTCGCGGGTGACCAATACGAAGATGCTCGGTCTGGGGATCGCGCTCGCTGTGATCATGGACGCGATGGTGGTGCGCAGTCTGCTGGTCCCGGCGGCGATGAAGCTGACGGGGAAGGCGACATGGTGGGCGCCCGGCCCGCTGCGCCGCTTCCACTCGCGGTTCGGGCTGAGCGAGGGCGAGCCGGGAGTGGGCCCCGGGGAGCGCGCCAAGTCCGTTGCTCGGGACAAGGACCCTGGCCAAGGCCGTTACGAGGACCGGGACTTGGACACGGCGGGAGTCTGACGCGGGGGATACGGCAGAGGAAGGGGGGAGGTCCCGTACCGGATCGGTACGGGACCTCCCATGGGCCCCTTCGTCAACTACCGCTGTGCGCCGATGCGGTCGGCATCAGCTTCTGCTGCCTCTGTTACCGGGACGCTTGGCCACCCAGGCTCGGACGGTGTCCGCGTACCAGTAGGGCTTGCCGTTCTCCACATGGTCGGGTTGCGGAAGCAGTCCGTGCTTGCGGTACGAGCGGACCGTGTCCGGTTGTACCCGGATATGCGCCGCGATCTCCTTGTAGGACCAGAGCCTTTTGTCCGTCATCAGTTGGCACCTCCCTGCGCCCGCCGCAGGGAGGTCTGTCGACCGTCGGGGGAACTGCGGCTGGGACGCTGGCGATCAATCAGCCTGTGCCCAGCGAGCCACGCAGAGTGATGTGGAAAGCGGAATTGTCGCCTCCCTGTGACGGAAGACCCGTGTAATGGAGATATGTGTGACGTTGGGGGGACCCTTGTGACAGATACGGCACATGTGACGCGTGTACATCAAAGGGGGCGAGGTGATCAGGCGCCGCAGCTCCGCAGGAACTGCCGGGTGCGGGTGGCGATAGGGAGCGGCTTGTCGGGCGGACAGGGATACATGTCCTGCTCGACGATGGCGAAGAGGTCGACGTCCAGCCGCTGGGCCGCCGCCAGGACCGGCTCCAGCGCGGGCACCCCGCTCGGCGGCTCGCACATCACCCCGCGCCCGACGGCCGGGCCGAAGGGCACCTCGTCCGCGACGACCCCTGCGAGGATCTCCGGATCCACCTGCTTGAGATGGAGATAGCCGATCCGCTCCCCATAGGTCTCGATCAGCTTGACGCTGTCGCCGCCGCAGTAGGCGTAGTGCCCGGTGTCCAGACAGAGCGACACCAGCTCCGGATCGGTGGCGTCCAGGAAGCGGCTGACGTTCTCCTCGCTGTCGATGTGGGTGTCGGCATGCGGGTGGACGACGATGCCCAGTCCGTACCGGTCACGCACCTCGCGCGCCAGGCGCTCCGTCTGGGTGGTCAGATCGCGCCATTGTGCGGCGGTGAGGGTCCGGTCCTCCAGGACCTTCCCGGTCTTGTCGTCGCGCCAGAAGGACGGGATGACAACGAGGTGGTCCGCGCCCATTGCCCGGGTGAGCGCGGCGATGTCGGCGACATGCGCCCAGGTCTTCTCCCAGACCGCGGGCCCGTGGTGCAGCCCGGTGAAGACGGTGCCGGCCGAGACCTTCAGCCCGCGCCGGGCGGTCTCCTCGCCCAGCCGGGCGGGATCGGTGGGGAGATAGCCGTAGGGGCCGAGTTCGATCCACTCGTAGCCGGCCTCGGCGACCTCGTCGAGGAAGCGCCGCCAGGGGACCTGCTGCGGATCGTCGGGAAACCACACCCCCCAGGAGTCGGGGGCCGACCCGACCCGGATGCGGTTGAGCGTGGGCACGGAGGAGGTCATGCCGGTCAGCTTTACCGCCGTGCCGAAAGAGGTCAAGCCTTCGTCCGAATGTCAGGACAAAACGTTGACAGGTCCGGGGACGACCATTAGACCTGGGGTTGGCCAGGGACCGGCACTGGCCGCCGAACCGACCGGCACCGGCCGTCGAACCGAAGGGACCGCGTATGACCGCGCCGTACGACGTGATCACCATGGGCCGGATCGGCGTCGACATCTATCCGCTGCGGACCGGAGTCCCGCTGGCTCAGGTGGACACCTTCGGGAAGTTCCTCGGCGGCTCGGCGACGAATGTCGCGGTCGCGGCGGCCCGGCTGGGGCGGCGCGCCGCCGTTGTCACCCGTACCGGCCAGGACGCCTTCGGGGACTATCTCCACCAGGCGCTGCGGGAGTTCGGGGTCGACGACCGCTGGGTGACCGCGGTCGACCGCTATCCGACCCCCGTCACCTTCTGCGAGGTCTTTCCGCCGGACGACTTCCCCCTCTACTTCTACCGGCTCCCCAAGGCCCCTGATCTGGAGATCCACACGCATGAACTGGACCTGGACGCGATCCGCGCCGCCCGGATCTTCTGGATGACCGGCACCGGCCTGTGCGCGGAGCCCAGCCGTACGGCGACGCTCACCGCACTGGAGGCACGCGCCAGGTCCGGCATCACCGTCTTCGACCTCGACTGGCGCCCCATGTTCTGGCCGGGGGACGCCGACACCGAGGGCCCGGCCGCCGCCGGACCGCGCGACGAGCCACGGAAGCTGTACGCACAGGCCCTGCGGCATGCCACGGTCGCCGTCGGCAATCTCGACGAGTGCGAGGTGGCCGTGGGGGAGCGCGACCCCGAGGCCGCCGCGCGGGCGCTGCTGGCCGCCGGAGCCGAACTGGCCGTCGTCAAACAGGGACCCAGGGGCGTGCTCGCCCTCCACCGTGACGGCACCCGCGCCGATGTGCCGCCCGTCCCCGTGGAGGTCGTCAACGGCCTCGGCGCCGGGGACGCGTTCGGCGGAGCCCTCTGCCACGGACTGCTCGCCGGCTGGGAACTGGAGCGTGTCATGCGGTACGCCAACGCGGCGGGCGCCATCGTCGCCAGCCGTCTCGCCTGTTCGTCCGCGATGCCGTACGAACACGAGGTGGCGCAGGTGCTCGCGGGCGGCCCGTTCCCGGCCCAGGACCCCGTTCCTGCTCCGCCGCAGAGCGACCGGACCGGTGCCGCCCCACCCGGCGCCGCACCCGACAGACCGTCCGGCACCCGGCCAGGTAAGGAGCCCGCCGAGCCGTCCGGCACCCGGTCCGCCGCACCTTCCGGGACATCCTCCGGCACGTCCGCCCCGGGAGCGCTGTCATGACCGCCATCGATGTCTCCGAGCTGGTCAGGCTGCGCGCACAGCGCCCCGAGGCCGTCGCCGAGGCCGCCGCCCGCCGGATCCGCCGCCCCCTCATACGGTCCACCGGCCCCTCCGCGGGCCGGCTCATGATCATCGCCGCCGATCACCCGGCCCGCGGCGCCCTCGCCGTCGGGGACCGCCGCCTCGCCATGGCCGACCGCCTCGACCTGCTGGAGCGGCTGTGTCTCGCCCTGTCGCGCCCCGGCGTCGACGGCGTGCTCGCCAGTGCCGACATCCTTGACGACCTGCTGCTCCTCGGCGCCCTGGAGGACCGGGTCGTCGTCGGCTCGATGAACCGCGGCGGCCTCGCGGGCGCCGCCTTCGAGCTCGACGACCGCTTCACCGGGCACCGCCCCGAGGACCTCACCCGGCTGGGTTTCGACGCGGGCAAGCTGCTGCTCCGTATCGACTACGAGGATCCGCGCTCCCTGGACACCCTCTACTCCTCCGCCCGCGCCATCGACGCCATGGCCGAGCGCCGGCTGCCGGTCTTCGTCGAGCCGTTCATCTGCCATCGCGTCGACGGACGGCTCCGTACGGACCTGGGCGCCGAGGCCGTGACACGGTCGATCGCCATCGCATCGGGGCTGGCCGGTACGTCCGCGTACACCTGGTTGAAGGTTCCCGTTACCCAGAACCCCGACGATATGGCCCGAGTCATGGAGACCTCGACCCTTCCGGCCGTCCTGCTCGGCGGCGAGATCGGGGGCGATCAGGAGGGCGCGTACGAGAAATGGCGCGGGGCGCTGCGGCTGCCCACCGTCCAGGGCCTGGTCGTGGGCCGCTCGCTGCTCTATCCGGTAGACGGTGATGTGGCGGGGGCTGTCGACATCGCGGTGGGGCTGCTCTAGTGGGTACGGGAGACGGTATGACCACCGACCATGACCGGTATGTGCCCGCGGGCAGTGCCTCGTCCGGACCGTACGCCCTCGACATCGGCCCCGAGCGGGCCGGCTGGTCCCACAGCAGCCTCCGTGTGCTGGAACTCACGCCCGGTGGCACCCACTCCCTGGCCACCGGGGACAGCGAGTGGATCGTGCTTCCGCTCACCGGCGGTTGTACGGTGCACACGCAGGGCGAGTTTTTTGAACTGCTGGGCAGGGAAAGCGTGTTCGGCGGAGTCACCGACTTCGCGTACGTTCCGCGCGACGCCCATGCACAGATCGCCTCCGGTGCGGGAGGCCGCTTCGCCCTGGCAGGAGCGAGGTGCGAGCGACGACTCCCCGCTCGCTACGGCCCCGCGCCGGAGGTTCCGGTCGAGTTGCGCGGCGCGGGCACCTGCTCGCGCCAGGTCAACAACTTCGCCGCCGCCGGTGTCTTCGAATGCGACCGGCTCATCGCGGTCGAAGTGATCACCCCGGGCGGCAACTGGTCGTCGTACCCGCCGCACAAGCACGACGAGTACCGGCCGGGCGTCGAGTCCGAGCTGGAGGAGATCTACTACTTCGAGATCGACGGCGGCGGCCTCGGCTACCACCGGGTCTCGCCCTCCCGCCCCGGCGGTACGGATGTCCTCGCCGAGGTCCGTACGGGCGACACCGTCCTCATCCCGGACGGCTGGCACGGCCCGTCGATCGCCGCGCCCGGCCGCGACATGTACTACCTGAATGTGATGGCGGGACCGGGGGAGTCCAGGGAGTGGCTCATCCGCGACCATCCCGACCACGGCTGGATCAGGGACACCTGGCCGGGGCTCGCCGTCGACCCGCGACTGCCGCTGTACGGAGCGGAGCCGCAGCCGCTCGGAGCCGAGGAGGGCCCCCGATGAGCACACGCCGACTCACCGTCGCCCAGGCGCTGATCACCTTCCTGACCAGGCAGTACAGCGAACGGGACGGCCGCAGACAGCGTCTGGTCAATGCCACCTGGGGCATCTTCGGACATGGCAATGTGGCGGGTATCGGCCAAGCCCTTGTCCAGTCCTCGGGCGACATGAGGTACTTGCAGGGACGGAACGAACAGGCCATGGTCCACGCCGCCGTTGGCTATGCCCGTCAGTCCAGCCGCCTCTCCGCCCATGCCGTGACCACCTCCATCGGCCCCGGCGCCACCAATCTCGTCACCGGTGCGGCACTCGCCACCATCAACCGCCTCCCCGTGCTGCTGCTCCCCGGTGACACCTTCGCCACCCGTCCCGCCGACCCCGTACTCCAGCAGCTCGAAGTCCCCTCCGCGGGCGATGTATCCGTCAATGACGCCCTGCGGCCGGTCTCGGTGTATTTCGACCGCGTCACTCGCCCCGAGGCGCTCGTTCCGGCCGCGCTCGCCGCGATGCGGGTGCTCAGCGACCCCGCGCAGACCGGGGCCGTCACGCTCGCGCTGCCGCAGGATGTGCAGGCGGAGGTGTACGACTGGCCGGAGGAGTTCTTCGCCGAGCGCGTCTGGCGGGTCCGGCGTCAGGCGCCCGATCCGGATGAACTCGCCGAGGCGGTACGGCTGGTACGGGCAGCCGAGCGCCCTCTGCTGGTCGCGGGCGGCGGGGTGCACTACAGCGCGGCGGAGGAGGCGCTGGCCGCGCTGGCCGACGCCACCGGTATCCCGGTCGCCTCCACTCAGGCCGGCAAGGGCTCACTGCCGTACGACCACCCCTGCGATGTCGGCGGAATCGGGCACACCGGCACAGCCACCGCCGATGAACTGGCCAGGACCGCGGATCTGGTGATCGGCGTCGGCACCCGCTGGTCGGACTTCTCCACCGCGTCGGCCACGCTCTTCGCGAATCCGGCGGTCCGCTTCCTCAATATCAATGTCACCGGTTTTGACGCCCATAAGCTCGCGGCCCACCCGCTGGTGGCGGACGCCCGTACCGCCCTGGAGGGACTCACCGCCGCCCTCACCGAGGGGGACGGGTACCGGGTCGCGCCCGGGTATGCGACCGAGTACGGCGAGGACAAGGAGCGCTGGGAGTACCGCGTGGACGCCGCGTTCGCCGCGGACGAGGACCTGGTGCGCCCCACCCAGGCACAGGTCCTCGGTGTGCTCGACGCGCTGGTCACCGGCGAGGACATCCTGATCAACGCGGCGGGGTCGCTCCCCGGCGATCTCCACAAGCTGTGGCGGGCCCGCTCTCGCGACCAGTACCACATCGAATACGGCTACTCCTGCATGGGCTATGAGATCCCGGCCGCCCTCGGCGTACTGCTCGCCGATCCCGGCCGGCCGGTCTGGGCACTGGTCGGGGACGGTACGTATCTGATGAATCCCACCGAGATCGTCACCGGTGTCCAGGAGCGGCTGCCCCTCAAGGTGGTGATCCTCCAGAACCATGGCTACGCCTCCATCGGAGGGCTCTCCGAGTCGGTCGGCGCCGAACGGTTCGGTACGGCGTACCGCTTCCGGGCCGCCGACGGTACGTACACCGGCGCCCCGTTGCCCGTCGATCTCGCGGCCAACGCGGCGTCGCTCGGGATGCGGGTGATCCGCGCCAAGACCATCCGTGACCTGCGTGAAGCACTGGCCGAGGCACGCGCGGCTGACTCCCCCACATGTGTCTACGTGGAGACCGAAACCGCAGACACTGTGTCGGGCGTGCCCCCGGCCCAGGCGTGGTGGGATGTCCCCGTGGCCGGCACCGCGACCCGTACCGCCGCGGTCAAGGCCCGCGAGGAATACGACCGGCACGCCGCCGCCCGCCGCCGTCATCTGTGAAGGAGCACGCAATGAAGACCGTCAACCACTGGATCGGTGGCAAGGCCGTCGAGGGCGCGTCGGGCAACTGGGGTCCGGTGACCGACCCGGCGACCGGCGCCGTCACCACGCGCGTCGCGCTGGCCTCCGTCGAGGAGGTGGACAGCGCGGTCACCGCGGCGAAGGCCGCGTACGCCACCTGGGGGACCTCGTCCCTCGCCCAGCGCACCGGCATTCTCTTCCGCTACCGCGCCCTGCTCGACGCGCGCCGTGACGACATCGCCGCGCTGATCACCGCCGAGCACGGCAAGGTCCACTCGGATGCGCTCGGCGAGGTCGCGCGCGGACTGGAGATCGTCGAGCTGGCCTGCGGGATCACCACCCAGCTCAAGGGAGAGCTGTCCACCCAGGTCTCCAACCGGGTGGACGTCTCGGCGATCCGTCAGCCGCTGGGCGTCGTCGCGGGCATCACGCCCTTCAACTTCCCGGCGATGGTGCCGATGTGGATGTTCCCGCTGGCGATCGCCTGCGGCAACACCTTCGTGCTGAAGCCCAGCGAGAAGGACCCGTCGTCGGCGAATCTGCTGGCGGAACTGGCCGCCGAGGCGGGGCTGCCCGACGGGGTGCTCAATGTCGTCCATGGCGACAAGGTCGCGGTGGACGCCCTGCTCGCGCACCCGGATGTGGCGGCGGTCTCCTTCGTCGGCTCCACGCCGATCGCCCGCTACATCCACGCGACGGCCTCCGCCAACGGCAAGCGGGTGCAGGCGCTCGGCGGTGCCAAGAACCACATGCTGGTGCTGCCCGACGCCGACCTGGACGCGGCGGCGGACGCGGCCGTATCGGCGGCGTACGGTTCGGCCGGCGAGCGGTGCATGGCGATCTCGGCGGTCGTGGCGGTGGGCGCGATCGGTGACGAACTGGTCGCCAAGATCCGGGAGCGCGCCGAGAAGATCAAGATCGGCCCCGGCAACGACCCGTCCTCCGAGATGGGCCCGCTCATCACCAAGGCCCACCGCGACAAGGTCGCCTCGTATGTCACGGGAGCGGCGGCCCAGGGTGCCGAGGTCGTTCTGGACGGTACGGGACACACCGTCGATGGCTTCGAGGACGGCCACTGGATCGGACTGTCCCTGCTCGACCGGGTCTCGACCGACTCCGACGCCTATCGCGACGAGATCTTCGGCCCGGTGCTGTGCGTGCTGCGTACGGCGACGTACGAGGAAGGCGTGGAGCTGATCAACGCCTCGCCGTTCGGCAATGGAACGGCCATCTTCACCCGCGACGGCGGCGCGGCCCGGCGCTTCCAGTTGGAGATCGAGGCCGGGATGGTCGGGGTGAATGTGCCGATCCCGGTGCCCGTCGGCTATCACTCCTTCGGTGGCTGGAAGGACTCTCTCTTCGGCGACCACCACATCTACGGCAACGACGGAGTGCACTTCTACACGCGCGGCAAGGTGGTCACCACTCGCTGGCCCGACCCGTCCGAGGCCCCGGCGGGCGTCGACCTGGGATTCCCGCGCAACCACTGAGCCCCGGAGCGTGTGCGACCCCGGAGCATATGAGCGGCGGCCCGTACGGACATCTCGTCCGTGCGGGCCGCCGCTCGTCGTGGGCCGTGCGGGCCGTCGTCGTGGGCCGTTCGGGAACAGTTGATGAAGTCTTTGCCCACTCTCTGCCCGCATTCCGATCAAGCCTCCGGGGCACTTCAACGGCCGTGCCACGCCCCGTGAGCCCGTCCCTCACTCCTGCGAGGGACCGCTCGGACCGTCCGCTCCCGTGACCGGTGGCGCGACGGCCGCGTTGACCGGGCGCGGGTGCGGATACACGCTCCTAAGTTAGATGCTGGATACAACTGGTCCGGCGACCGGAAGCAGGAGGACACACATGTGTGGCATCACCGGTTGGGTCTCCTTCGACCGTGCACAGCTCGACGCCTCCGCGACGCTCGACGCGATGACCGCGACGATGGCGTGCCGGGGCCCCGACGCGGGAGGCACCTGGGTCAGCGGGCCCGCCGCCCTCGGGCACCGGCGGCTGGCGATCATCGACCTGCCCGGCGGGCGGCAGCCGATGACCCTCGCGACTCCGCAGGGCACGCTCGCGCTCGTCTACTCCGGCGAGGCCTACAACTTCACCGAGCTGCGCCGGGAGCTGGCCGGGCGTGGCCATCGCTTCCTCACCGACTCCGACACCGAGGTCGTCCTGCACGGCTATCTGGAGTGGGGCGAGGCCATGGCCGAGCATCTCAACGGGATGTACGCCTTCGCGGTCTGGGACGCCAGGCACGAGAAGCTCGTACTGATCCGCGACCGGATGGGCATCAAGCCCCTCTACTACTACCCGACCGCCGACGGAGTGCTCTTCGGCTCCGAGCCCAAGGCGATCCTCGCCAACCCGCTCGCCCGTGCCCGGGTCGGCCTCGACGGGCTGCGTGAACTGTTCGCCTTTGTGAAAACCCCTGGTCACGCGGTCTGGGAGGGAATGCGCGAGGTCGAGCCCGGCACGGTCGTGACCGTGGACCGGAGCGGCCTGCGCCGCCAGGTCTACTGGTCCCTGGAGACCCGGCCGCACCCCGACGACCAGGACACCACGGTGGCGCGGGTACGGGCGCTCCTCGACGACACCGTGCGCCGCCAGCTCGTCTCGGACGTACCACGCTGCACGCTCCTGTCCGGCGGGCTCGACTCCTCCGCGATGACCTCGCTGGCCGCCCGGCAGCTCGCGGAGAGCGGCGAGAAGGTCCGCAGTTTCGCCGTCGACTTCGTCGGCCAGACCGAGCACTTCGTCGCCGACGCACTCCGTACCACTCCGGACACCCCGTTCGTCCACGATGTGGCACGCGCGTCGGGCACGGTGCACCAGGACATCGTGCTCGATTCTAACGCCCTCGCCGATCCCGAGGTGCGGAGGCGGGTGATCAAGGCCCGTGACCTTCCCATGGGGCTCGGTGACATGGACGCCTCGCTCTATCTGCTCTTCCGGGCGATCAGGGAGCACTCGACGGTCGCGCTCTCCGGCGAGTCGGCGGACGAGGTCTTCGGCGGGTACCTCCAGTTCTTCGACGAGGAGGCCAGACGGGGCGACACGTTCCCCTGGCTGGTGCGGTTCGACGAGATGGTCGGGGACGACGCCGCTGTGCTGCGGCCCGACGTGAACGCTGCCCTGGACATGCCGGGCTTCCTGCGCGACAGCTATGCGACGGCCGTCGCCGGAATCGCGCGCCTCGACGGCGAGAGCGACTTCGAGTACCGGATGCGAAGGATCAGCTACCTCCATCTGACCCGTTTCGTACGGCTGCTGCTCGACCGGAAGGACCGGATGAGCATGGCCGTCGGGCTGGAGGTGCGGGTGCCGTACTGCGACCACCGGCTGGTCGAGTACGTGTACAACGCCCCCTGGTCGCTGAAGTCCTTCGACGGCAGGGAGAAGAGTCTGCTGCGGGAGGCGACGGCCGATCTGCTGCCGAGGTCGGTCTACGACCGGGTGAAGAGCCCCTATCCCACCACCCAGGACCCCAGGTACGGCATCGCTCTTCAGGAATACGCCAGGGATCTGCTCGCCGATCCCTCCCACCCGGTCTTCGCCCTGCTCGACCCCGCCAAGGTCCGCACCGCGGTGGAACGGCACACTCCGCAGGTCACCATGGCCTCGCGGCGCGGTCTGGAACGCACGCTGGATCTGGCGCTCTGGCTGGAGATGTACCGCCCGGAAATCGTGTCGGCCTGATCGCCGACTCAACCACCCCGACTGCTTCTGACCAGCCCTGCTCGCTTTTGACCGCCCGGGTAGCGAGGGCTGCTCGGCGCCGCTCGGTACGGTGCGCATACCGCGTCTGGTGTACATGGCGCCGCCTCTCTACTACTCGAGAAGGCCGCCCAGTTCCGACCGGTGTCAGCAGCGCCGGTGCCAGGGCCCCGTTTAGGGTTCAATCATGGAGACCCGAACCCCCCACCGGTCCCGGTGGCGCCCGCGCTGGCTCGCGGGCGTGGCAGCCCTCGCCGTGCTCGCCGGAGCCGGTACCTGGACCGCCGTCGCCTCGGACGGCCCGCCCGCCGTGCACCAGCAGGACCAGGTGCTGGACATGCCGGGCGCCCGGATCGACACCTCGTACTTCACCTCCGGCACCCCCGGCGACGGGCGCCGGCCCGCCGTGCTCATCGGGCACGGCTTCGGCGGCAGCAAGGACGATGTGCGGACCCAGGCCGAGAAGCTCGCACGCGACGGATACGCGGTGCTGACCTGGTCCGCGCGTGGCTTCGGCAAGTCCACCGGAGAGATCGGGCTCAATGACCCCGCCCATGAGGTCAAGGACGTCTCGCGGCTGATCGACTGGCTGGCGGAACGGCCCGAGGTCCGGCTCGACTCCAAGGGCGACCCCCGGGTGGGGGTGACCGGCGCCTCCTACGGCGGCGCCGTCTCGCTGCTCGCCGCGGGATACGACCGGCGGGTCGACGCGATCGCCCCGCTGATCACCTACTGGAACCTCGCCGACGCCCTCTTCCCCGAGGGCGTCTTCAAGAAGCTCTGGGCCGGGATCTTCTTCTCCACCGGTGGCGGCTGCACGACCTTCGAGAAGCAGCTCTGCGCGATGTACCAGCGGGTCGCCGTCTCCGGCACGCCGGACGCCGCCGCCCGTGAACTGCTTGAACAGCGCAGTCCGTCCGCCGTGGGCGACCGGATTGAGGTGCCCGCGCTGATCATGCAGGGCCAGACCGACTCCCTCTTCCCGCTCGGCCAGGCCGATGCCATGGCCAAGGCGATCAGCGCCAATGGCGCCCCCGTCGATGTCGACTGGCTGGCAGGCGGACACGACGGCGGAGACCTGGAGACCGACCGGCTCGAAGGCCGGATCTCCTCCTGGTTCGACCGCTATCTCAAGGACGAGAAGGGCACGGACACCGGACCCGCGTTCCGGGTCAGCCGTACCGGAGGAATCGACTCCACCGACGGTGAGACCAGGCTCCGGGGCGCGAGCAGCGACCGCTACCCGGGGCTGGAGAGCGGCACCACCACCGTCCCGCTCAGCGGCGGCACCCGCCCCCGCACTTTCGCCAACCCGGCCGGCGCCACCCCGCCCGCCGTCTCGGCCGTACCGGGCCTGACCGGCGGGATCTCCCAGCTCTCCACGCTGGGCGTCGGGCTCTCCCGTGACTTCCCCGGGCAGTTCGCGGGCTTCGACTCCCGGCCGCTGGACCACTCGCTGCGGATCACCGGCTCGCCGACCGTCCGGGCCACGGTCAGCTCCAGCACCGGTGACGCGGTGCTCTTCGCCAAGGTGCACGACGTGGGGCCCGACGGCCGGCAGCAGGTGCTGCCCTCCCAGCTCGTCGCGCCCGTACGGGTCACGGACGCGAAGCAGGGCAGGACCGTGGAGCTGACACTGCCTGCCATCGACCACCAGGTCGTGGCCGGCCACCGGCTGCGGGTGGTCCTCTCCGCCACCGACCTCGGCTATGCCTCGCCGGTCGCTCCGGCCGTCTACCGGGTCTCCCTGGACGGTCCGCTGAAGGTGCCCACCGTGCCCGCCCTCACCACCGGTTCCGCCGCGCTGCCCTGGTGGATCTGGGGACTCCCGGCCGCCGGCGCGCTGATCGCGGCCGCGCTGCTGCTCACCGCGCGCCGCCGTACCAGCGCCCCGGAGCCCGACCCGGCGCTCGCCGAAGTGCCCCTCCAGATCACCGGCCTGACGAAGCGGTACGCCAAGTCCGCCGACCGGTACGCGGTGAAAGACCTCTCCTTCCGGGTCGACAAGGGGCAGGTGCTCGGTCTGCTCGGCCCGAACGGCGCGGGCAAGACCACCACCCTGCGCATGCTGATGGGGCTGATCAGTCCGGACGCGGGCGAGATCCGGGTCTTCGGCCATGCCATACGGCCCGGCGCCCCGGTGCTCTCCCGGGTCGGCTCGTTCGTCGAGGGCGCGGGCTTCCTGCCGCATCTCTCCGGACGCGCCAATCTGGAGCTGTACTGGCAGGCCACCGGCCGCCCCGCCGAGGACTCGCACATCGACGAGGCACTGGAGATCGCCGGGCTCGGGGACGCGCTCGCCCGGGCCGTACGCACCTACTCGCAGGGCATGCGGCAGCGGCTCGCCATCGCCCAGGCCATGCTCGGTATGCCCGATCTGCTGATTCTCGACGAACCGACCAACGGTCTCGACCCGCCGCAGATCCGTGAGATGCGGGACGTGATGATCAGATACGCGGCCGGCGGAAGGACGGTCATCGTCTCCAGCCATCTCCTCTCCGAGGTCGAACAGTCCTGTACGCATCTTGTGGTCATGCACCGCGGGCAGCTCATCCAGGCGGGCCCGGTCGCGGAGATCACCGGCTCGGGCGACACCCTGCTGATCACCACCGCCGAGCAGGTACCGGAGCCCGTCGTGGAGAAGATCTCCGCACTGGCGGGGATCGGCTCGGCCGTGCTCACGGACGCCGGACTGCTCGTACGGCTCGACGGCGTGAGCAGCAGCTCGCTGATCACCGAGCTGGTACGGCTGGACGTACCCATAACGGGCGTCGGGCCGCACCACCGTCTGGAGGACGCGTTCCTCACCCTGATCTCAGGAGGCTCCGCATGAGCGCGCTGATCGAGTCGGCCCCCGGTTACCGGGCACGGCACACCCTGCCGCTACGGGTCGAGGCGCTGCGCCAGCTCAAGCGGAGGCGGACCGTGGCGATGGCGGGCGTGCTGGCCGCGCTGCCCTTCGTCCTGGTCGTGGCCTTCGCCATCGGCGGCACTCCGGGCCCGGGCGAGAACAACCGGATCACCCTGATCGAGACCGCGACCGCCTCCGGCGCCAACTTCGCCGCCACCTGTCTCTTTGTCTCCGCGGGCTTTCTGCTGGTGGTGCCCGTCGCGCTGTTCTGCGGGGACACGGTGGCGTCCGAGGCGAGCTGGTCCTCACTGCGCTATCTCCTGGCCGCGCCCGTGCCCCGGGCCCGGCTGCTCTGGAGCAAGCTGGTGGTCGCGCTCGCCATGAGCGCGGCGGCGATGGCGCTGCTGCCGCTGATCGGTCTGGTGGTGGGCACGGCGGCGTACGGCTGGCGGCCCCTCGAACTGCCGACGGGCGGCTCCCTGACCTCCGGGGACGCTCTGCCTCGGCTGGCTCTGATCGTCGCGTTCATCTTTGTCTCCCAACTGGTCACCGCGGGGCTTGCGTTCTGGCTGTCGACCAAGACCGACGCGCCGCTGGGCGCGGTCGGCGGCGCGGTCGGGCTGACGATCGTGGGCAATGTGCTGGACGCCGTCACGGCGCTCGGCTCCTGGCGGGAATTCCTGCCCGCGCACTGGCAGTTCGCCTGGGCGGACGCGCTTCAGCCGCAGCTCGAATGGGGCGGCATGCTGAAGGGCGTCGCGGTCTCGGTGACCTATGCCCTGGTCCTCTTCGCCCTGGCCTTCCGCGGCTTCTCGCGCAAGGACATCGTCTCGTAGCACCGTCTCGTAGCACTGGTGCGCATACGTGGGCAGCGCCCGTACGCGCACTCGGATCCGTAGATCGACCGGATCCCTGAGATCGACCGGATCCTCAGATCCACCCCCTTCGAGCCGCTTCCGCGCCCGCCCGGAAGCGGCTCGTCGTACCCAGGGCGGTGAGCAGTTCGCCCACGCGTCGGCTGTACGTACGGCTCGACATCCCCAGCCGGGTCGCCGCCGTCTCGTCCGTGAGCCCGGCCAGCAGTGCCTCCAGCACGGGCCGCAGTTGTCCCGGCAGCACCCCTGGGGTGGGGAGCGCTGCTGTGGGAAGCTCCTCGCCGGTCTCCCACCAGGCCTGGTGCGTACGGACCAGAGCCTGGACGACCACCGGATCGCGGATCAGAAGCACTCCGTGATAGTGGAGTTGGAGATCGATGGGGATCGCGGCGACCGTGCGGTCGACCAGGATCATCTTGAACGGGATGGAGTCCGTCTGCCTGGCCCGGCCGGGAAGCTGGCGCGGCAGTGGGTACGGAAGCCCGGCCAGCCCATGCCGGGGCACGATTCTGCGCACACCGACCGAGGGCGCCCGCGCCCGTCCCTTCCCGCCGGAGCCCGTTCCGGCGCCGCGGCCGGGGCCGGCGCCGCCGTCCTGCCAGTCCTGGTCGCCCGCCGCCCGTACGCAGGCGCCCGCGAACTCCAGGAACTGCTCGGGAATGCACTGGCCCAGACAGCTCCCCGGATCGTCGAAGACCAGCAGCTCACGACGGGCGGAGCGGACCAGGGCCGTCAGTGTGGCCATCACCTGACGCACCCCTCGGATCTGCCGGCCGGGAGGGTGGAGCGTGTCCACCACGTCCTCCCGCACCACCGCCAACGACAGTGCCGACCTGTTGAGCACGGACCCTGGAACATCCACCACGGCTGACCACCCCCGCCATCCCCTCGGAGCCGTACGCCACTCCATGTACGCACATCATCGCTCACCGTGACAAGTGCAGTTCAGAGAGTGGCGACTCCATGCCAGAGCCTCGGTAATCGGCCCTTTCCGGGGCACGCTGGTGATCACTTGGTATGAAACAAGACAAGCCGTCCGGGACAACCCGTGACAAGCGAGACAGACGAGACGGAGGGAGAACTGTCATGAGCAGCCGACGCGCCGTCTGTTGTTCACCGGCGAGAATGACCCGCACAGGTGACCGTCCACCCTGATCGAGGAGCACTCAAGAATGGCTCCACGCAGGGTTCTTGGTGCGAGATGATGGGCCCCATGCCCACTTTGCTGCTCGCGCTTTCCGCGATCTCGACGGGTCTGTACGCGGGGAACTTCCTCATATTCCAGACCGGTGTCATGCCCGCCCTCGCCCGGCTGACGGACGAGCAGTTCGTCCCGGCCATGCGCAGGATCAACGAGCTGGTGCCGCGCCCGCTCTTCCTGCTGACCTTCTTCGCCATCGTGGGCTTCCCGATAGCGGCCCTCGCCGTTCCCGTCGACGGCCGCTCCGAGAACCAGAAGTGGCTTCTGGTGGCGGGACTGGTCTGCGTGGTCCTCAACCACTTCATCACCATCGGCGGCAATGTCCCGCTCAACAACCAGCTCGCCGCGTCGACTTCCTCTCCCGACAGCGTGGTGCGCAAGGCGTTCGAGTCGCGCTGGAACGCCTGCCACCGGGCCCGCACCTTCTTCTCCGTCGTCGGCTTCATCCTGGTGGTCAGCGCCACCCTCTCGTAACGAGCGGGCGAACCGGAGACGAGTCGGCGGAGGCGGGCTGGGCGGCACGGCCGGGGGGCGTCAGACGACCTTGAAGTTGGCCATCATGCCCATCCCGCCATGGTCGATCAGATGGCAGTGGTACGGGAACACTCCGCGATGGCTGTTGAACGTCACTGAGAGTTTGACGGTCTGACCGGGCATCACCACCACGGTGTCCTTGCGCCCCGCCTCCGAGGCAGGGACCGGGCCCCCGTCGCGTTCGAGGACGCGGAACTGCACCAGGTGCATATGGAAGTTGTGCGGTATGAGCGTGCTGGCGTTGGTGACGGTCCAGATCTCGGTGGCGCCCCAGTTCACCGTCGTGTCGATACGGTTCGGGTCATAGCCCTTGCCGTTGATGTAGCCCTGCTGAGTGGCGCCCGTCTCGTCCATGCTGAGCTGGAAGCTCCGCTCCACGGTGGCCTTCCGCGGCGTCGACAGTGAGGTGAGGGTGGCGGGGACCCTGCTCGGGTCGTGCACCCGGGCGCCGACGTCGAACCGCATGACCTGGCCGACCTCCTCCACCGGCCCCGGACCCATCACATTCTTCAGGACGAGCTGGGTGCCGGGGCGGTACTGGGCGAAGTCGATGACCAGATCGGCGCGTTCACCGGGGGTGAGCAGAAGCTGTGTGGCCGGAACCGGCTTCTCCAGCAGTCCGCCGTCGGAGCCTATCTGGGTCATCGGGCTGCCGTCGGAGAGCTCAAGCGCGAAGAACCGCAGATTGGAGGCGTTGACCAGCCGGAGGCGGTATTTGCGCCCCTTGACCTTCATCACCGGCCACGGCCTGCCGTTGACCAGGATCGTCGTCCGGTTGAACGCGTCGTCCATCTCATAGACGAGCTGCGCGTTCTCGTCGAACCGCGCGTCGCGCAGGACCAGCGGCATCTCGAACTCACCGGACGGCAGCCCGAGCGTGTCCTCCTTGTCGTCGCCCAGCAGATAGACATTGGACAGCCCGCGGTACACGTGCTCCGACTCCATGTGGTGCGCGTGGTCGTGCATCCACAGGGTGGCGGCCGGCTGGGCGTTGGCATAGGTGTACGTCCTGCTCGCACCCGGCGCGATCGTGTCCATGGCGCCGCCGTCGTCGGCCGGGGGATTGTTGCCTCCGTGCAGATGCACCGAGGTCGGCATGGTCAGCGAGTTGACCTGCTTGACCACCACGGTCCGCCCGGAGCGGGCGCGGATCGTGGGGCCCGGGAAGGAGCCGTTGTAGGTGAACAGTTCGGTGGCGGTGCCCGGGAGGATCTCGCGCCGCGCCTTGGTCATCACCACCGAGTAGTAGTCGGTGGTCGCCGATCTGCGGACCGGTTCCAGGACCGGGGGCCGGGTGAGGGGCACACCGAACGGGGTGACTTGGGCGGCGGTCGCCGCCCCTGCCGCACTCCGGGCGCCGCGGCTGCTCAGCGCCTGGGCCGTCCAGCCGGTGGCACCGGTGACGCCGAGGGCTCCCGCGGTGAGCCCGATCCGTATCGCATGACGACGAGAAAGCACAAGGAAAACCTTTCCGGGATGCCGGGGAAAAGGAGTCGGTCCCCGTTCCGATCGCGGGGATGCTACCTATCCGAAAGCGAACTCCCGGTGGTGATCGATCCTGTGTGGTCGGCGGTCATGCCGTTTGTGCCGTCTATCGCCGATTAGGGGTCCAGTACGGATCCAGTACAGGTCCAGCGGGGATCCAGCGCTCCTCCACCGGAATCCAGCCATTCCCGGCCAACTCCCTGTCGGTCGGGGGCCGGTCCGGGGAGTTGGCCGTACGGGCGGGGCAAGCTCCTCGTACACGCATGACCGGCGCCCGGTCCCCTCCTGGAGGCCCGGGCGCCGGCGGGATGCGCCGGAGTGGTCAGCTCGGCGGCATCAGCACGGTGTCGATCACGTACACCGTGGCGTTCTCGGTGGCGACGTCACCGCAGACGATGTTCGCGGTGTTGTCGACCTTGAACGACTGACCGGAGCCCGACGTGGTGAGCGTGCTGCCCTCCAGGGTCGTGAAGTGGCCGTCCGGGAGCTGCTCGGGGGTGATCTTCTTCTCCGCCGCGGTGTAGTTCAGGAGTTTCCTGAGCTGCGCCTCGTTGTTGCGGAACTGGTCGAGCTGCGGTTTGGAGAGCTTGGCGAAGGCGTCGTTGGTCGGGGCGAAGACGGTGATGTCCTTCGCGGAGTTCAGCTTGTCGGCCAGCTTGGCCTTCTCCACCAGGGCGACAAAGGTGGAGAGATGCGTGTTCTCCGCCAGCGCGGTGACCACCGGCTGGGTCGCCATCCTGGCGAAGGTGCCGTTGACGCCCTGCCGCAGCAGCGACGAGCACCCGGGGCCGAAGGGGGCCGCGCCGGGGGACACCGATGCGTTCGGTGAGGGCGATTCCGAGGGGCTCGGGGACACGGACGCACCGGGCGACGTCGGGGTGGTGGGCGACATCGGCGTACCGGCCGAGCGGGAGTGGCTCGATGCCGGGGTGGCGAGAGCCTGGGGTGCCAGGACTCCCAGCGAGACCGGGAGGGCCACCGCGGTGGCCGCGGCCATGGCTGTGGTGCGGAGACGGGTCCGGTTCATGGTTCGATTCCTCTTCCTGCGGGAGGAGGGCCCCGGCTCGGGCCCGGAGTCGCACCCGGAGGCGTCGGCGGCGGCTGGGGCCGACGGGTCCTGGGCGGCGGGTCCTGAGACGGCCGGGGGAGCGCGGGCCCGGAGGTGCGGGCCCGGGGAGGGCGGCCCGGGGTGCCCGGGCGCGATGCCGGACGGGGCGCTCTCACCCGTCCGGCCTGCCACTCATGTCGATCGTCTGCTGATCGATTGTTGGCCGTTGCTGTGTTCGATTGTGGTGTTCGATCAAGCCGCCCGTAAAGCGTAGTCCCGCCTCTCCGGCCTCGGCATCTCGGGCGGAGCACCCGGATCGCTGGTATGGGCCGCCCGCTCGGCTCGGTTCGCCGTGGGCCGGAACCCCCTCAGCCGCCTGTCCGGCCGCCCGTCCGGACCCCCGGTCGGCCGCCCGCCACTCGATCGGCTCCGGCGTGTCAGGAGGCCGCCAGTCGAGTGGCCGATAGCGTCGAATGTCCGCCGTCGGCAGGCGCCGCGCCCGGCCTTCCTCTTACCGTCCCACGTCCTTACCGTCCCACGTCACGGGGTGCAGATGTCCGACCTCATCTACATCGTGCTCACACTCGCGGTCTTCATGCTGATCGGCCTGGCCGCGAAGGGGGCGGGCCGGCTGTGAGTGCCGAGAATCTGGCCGGGCTGGCCGTCGCCGTGCTGCTCGTCGTCTATCTGATCTTCTGCCTGCTCTTTCCCGAGCGCTTCTAGACCTCCAGCACGTGGAAAGGTCCAGGAAAGGTTCTTCATGAACGACCCCCTCGCCGGGTGGCTCCAGATTCTCGCCCTGGTGGTGGCGCTCGCCCTCTCCTTCCGGCCGCTGGGCGACTACATGGCGTACGTCCTGACCTCCCCCCGGCACCGGCGGACGGAGCGGCTGCTCTACCGTCTCGGCGGGGTCGCCGCCGACGCCGACCAGACCTGGGCCGCCTTTCTGCGCAGTGTGCTCGCCTTCTCGCTCGTCTCCGTACTGTTCCTCTATGCGTTCCTGCGATTGCAGAACCATTTTCCGCTCGCGCTGAACACCCCGGCCATGGACGCCGATCAGTCGTTCAATACGGCCGTTTCCTTTGTCACGAACACGAACTGGCAGTCCTACTCTGGGGAGTCGGCGCTCGGCCATCTCGTACAGATGGCGGGGCTCGCCGTGCAGAACTTTGTCTCAGCCGCCGTCGGAATCGCCGTGGTCGCCGCTCTCATCCGGGGTTTCACCCGGCAGAAGACCGACCGGGTCGGCAATTTCTGGGTGGATCTCACCAGGATCGTGCTGCGTGTTCTGCTGCCGATCTGTGTCGTCTTCGCGATCGTGCTGGTGGCGTCGGGAGTCGTACAGAACTTCCATGGCATTCAGCCGGTCATGACTCTCTCCGGTGACATGCAGAGCATCACCGGCGGCCCGGTCGCCTCGCAGGAGGTCATCAAGGAGCTGGGCACCAACGGCGGTGGTTTCTACAACGCCAATTCCGCCCATCCCTTCGAGAATCCGACCGGCTTCACCAACTGGCTGGAGATCTATCTGCTTTTGGTGATCCCCTTCTCGCTGCCGCGCACCTTCGGCACGATGACCGGCGACCGTCGCCAGGGTTACGCGATCGTCGGCGTCATGGCCCTGATCTGGGCCGCCTCCGTCGCCATTGTCACAGCGAACGAACTGCACAGCGTGAGCAGTTCGGCAGGCCACACGGCCGGCGGAATGATGGAGGGCAAGGAGCAGCGCTTCGGTATCTGGTCCTCCGCGCTCTTCGCCGCGGCCACCACACTGACATCCTGTGGCGCCGTCAATTCCTTCCACGACTCGTACACGCCGGGCGGCGGCGGAATGACGATCTTCAACATGATGCTGGGTGAAATCGCCCCGGGCGGTACGGGATCGGGCCTCTACGGCATTCTCGTCCTGGCGATCGTGGCCGTCTTCGTCGCCGGGCTGATGGTCGGCCGTACCCCCGAATATCTGGGCAAGAAACTGCGTGGGCAGCAGATGAAATTCGCCTCGCTCTATATCCTCACCACCCCCGCAGTGGTGCTCACCGGCGCGGGGATCGCCATGGCGCTGCCCGGGGAACGGGCGGCGATGCTCAATCCCGGGCCGCACGGTTTCTCCGAGGTGCTGTACGCGTTCACCTCGGCGGCCAACAACAATGGCTCCGCCTTCGCGGGGCTGTCCGCCAATACCGTCTGGTACAACACCGCCCTCGGCCTGGCGATGCTCATCGGCCGCTTCCTGCCCATCGTCTTCGTCCTGGCCCTCGCCGGATCCCTCGCCGCGCAGCAGCCGGTCCCCGTCACCGCGGGCACGCTGCCCACGCACCGGCCGCTCTTCGTCGGCCTGCTGACGGGCGTGATCCTGATCGTCGTCGGCCTGACCTACTTCCCCGCACTCGCGCTGGGGCCGCTCGCGGAAGGGCTGCGCTGATGCCCACGAACCCGGACCCGAAACCCGACGACGCCAACCCGGGCGACCCCAAATCGGGCGGTACCGCCTCGGGCGCCGTGCCGGACCGGCCGCCGGCTCCGAAGGACCCGCTCGCGCCGAACACTCGCCGGATCGCCGGCGGACTGATGGACCCGCGCCAGTTGGTCACCTCCTTCCCCGGCGCGCTGCGCAAGCTCGATCCCCGCCTGATGTTCCACAGCCCTGTGATGTTCGTCGTCGAGGTGGGCGCGGTCTTCACCACCGTCTCGGCGATCATCCACCCCAGTGTGTTCGCATGGGTGATCACCGTCTGGCTCTGGCTGACCACGGTGTTCGCCAATCTCTCCGAGGCCGTCGCCGAGGGCCGGGGCAAAGCACAGGCCGAGACCCTGCGCCGTACGAAAACCGACACCGTCGCACGGCGGCTGCCCAGCGGTTGGAAGCCGGGCACACGGGACCCGGTCGAGGAGCAGGTGTCGGCCACTCAACTCCGGCTGGGCGACTACGTGGTGATCGAGGCGGGACAGATCATCCCGGGCGACGGAGATGTGGTCGAGGGTGTCGCGAGTGTGGACGAATCGGCGATCACGGGGGAATCGGCACCGGTCATCCGCGAATCCGGCGGCGACCGTTCGGCGGTGACCGGCGGAACGAAGGTGCTGTCCGACCGTATCGTCGTACGGATCACCTCCAGGCCGGGCGAGACCTTCATCGACCGGATGATCGCCATGGTCGAGGGCGCGGCCCGGCAGAAGACCCCCAACGAGATCGCGCTGAACATCCTGCTCGCCTCGCTGACCATCGTCTTCCTGATCGCGGTGGTGACCCTCCAGCCCTTCGCGATCTACGCGCACGCGGAGCAGCCGATCGTCATCCTGATCGCCCTGGTCGTCGCGCTGATCCCCACCACCATCGGCGCGCTGCTCTCCGCGATCGGGATCGCGGGCATGGACCGGCTGGTGCAGCGCAATGTACTGGCGATGTCGGGACGCGCGGTCGAGGCGGCCGGGGACGTCAACACCCTGCTGCTCGACAAGACCGGCACGATCACCCTGGGCAACCGGCAGGCCGCCGAATTCCTGCCGGTCGAAGGGGTCGGTGTCGAGGAACTCGCCGATGCCGCCCAGATCTCGTCCATCGTCGACGAGACCCCCGAGGGCCGCTCGATCGTCGTACTCGCCAAGGAACGGTACGCGCTGCGCGGCCGGGAGGAGGGCGAGCTGGCGGACGCGGAGTTCGTACCGTTCACCGCGCAGAGCCGGATGAGCGGGGTCGATCTGACCCTCCCGGACGGCGGCATCCGCTCTCTGCGCAAGGGGGCCGCCGCGGCGGTGATGCGCTGGGTACGCGAGCACGCGGGCGGCGAGGGCGCGGCCGTCGGTACGGCCACGAGGGCGGCCGGCGCGATCGTGGACGGGATCTCGGCGAGCGGCGGCACTCCGCTGGTTGTGGCCGAGGCGATGACCAGCGGCGACGCGCGGGTGCGAAGTGCCCGGGTGCTGGGGGTCATCCATCTCAAGGATGTGGTGAAGGAGGGGATGCGGGAGCGGTTCGACGAGCTGCGCCGGATGGGCATCAGAACGGTCATGATCACCGGCGACAATCCGCTGACGGCCAGGGCGATCGCGGAGGAGGCGGGGGTGGACGACTTCCTCGCCGAGGCCACCCCCGAGGACAAGATGGCGCTCATCAGGAGCGAACAGGGCGGCGGCAAGCTGGTCGCGATGACGGGGGACGGTACGAACGACGCCCCTGCGCTGGCGCAGGCGGATGTCGGGGTGGCCATGAACACGGGGACATCGGCCGCCAAAGAGGCCGGGAACATGGTGGACCTGGACTCGAATCCAACAAAACTGATCGAGATTGTCGCCATCGGAAAACAGCTTCTGATTACGCGGGGAGCGTTGACGACCTTCTCGATCGCCAATGATGTGGCGAAGTACTTCGCGATCATTCCCGCGATGTTCGCGGTCGTCTATCCGGGACTCGACAACCTCAACGTGATGAGGCTGCACAGTCCGACCTCGGCGATCTCGTCAGCGATCATCTTCAACGCGCTGATCATCGTGGCGCTGATCCCGCTGGCGCTGCGCGGCGTCCGCTACCGGCCGTCGTCGGCGTCCGCGCTGCTGAGCCGCAACATCTGGCTGTACGGGCTGGGCGGACTGGTTCTTCCGTTCGTGGGGATCAAGGTGATCGATCTGATCATCCAATTCGTCCCCGGTTTGCGCTGACCGGTCGAACAAGGCCTGAGCTGCGGAAACTCAATCCGGGGACCCGGGAAACTCAATCTGATCGAGTGAGAAAGCGACTGCCTCGTGTCCGTTTCTTTCCGTACCGTCCTGCGGCACCATCTGTCGGCGCTGCGGATGCTGCTGGTGCTCACCGTGATCACGGGAGTCTGCTACCCGCTGGTGATCACGGGGATCGCTCAGGTCGCCTTTCCTTCCGAGGCCGACGGCTCGCTGATCAGCGATCACGGCGAGCCGGTGGGGTCGAGGCTGCTCGGCCAGAACTTCGATCTGCCGAAGAGGGGCGGGCGGCCCGGCGGGCCGGACCCCAGATGGTTCCAGCCGCGCCCGTCGGCGGCGGGTGCGAGGGGGTACGACCCGACCAGCTCGGGCGCTTCCAATCTGGGTCCCAACAACCCCGTCCTGATCAGAACGATCAAGCAGCGCAGGGCCGCGGTGGCCGCCTTCGACGGCGTGGACCCGAGCCACGTGCCCGTGGACGCGCTCACCGCCTCGGGCTCGGGGCTCGATCCGCATATCTCGCGTGCGTACGCGAACCAGCAGGTCGACCGGGTGGCACGGGCGCGCGGACTGAGCCCGGCAGTGGTACGGAAACTGGTCGCGGACCGGGTGGGGGGCGGGAGCGGCGGGTTTCTGG
>NZ_LATD01000286.1 GCF_000981895.1 Streptomyces odonnellii
ATGTGGTCGAGGCGGCCTAGCCCGCCCGCGGGGCGGGCTCCGCGGGCGGGCTAGGCCGCCTCGACCACATCGGCCCTTACCGCCGCGGCCCACTCCACCAGAAGCCGCTGGTAGCGCTCCTGCTCCGCGGGCGACAGCGCGCCACCGGCCCGGCCCCACAGGGCACGGATCTCCGCATTGACGACGGCGGCGGAGCGCACTGAACCCTCCACGGACACCGAGGCGGACGCGGCATCCGTCGAGGCGTCGGCCGGAGAATCGGCCGAGGCATCGATCGAAGAGGCGGAACTCGAAGGCGAACCGGACGAGGAAGCGAACATAGGAGACAGGCTACGGCCAGCCACTGACAATCGGCAGAGCGTGTCCCTTTAGCGTGGACCGGTGATCGAAACCATCGTGTTCGACGTCGGCGAGACCCTCGTACGCGACGACCGCTACTGGGCCTCCTGGGCCGACTGGCTGGGTGTCCCCCGGCACACCGTCTCCGCGCTCATCGGCGCCGCGACCGTACAGAACAAGGGCGACGCCGACGCCCTCCGCCTCATCAAGCCCGGTATGGACATCGGCGCCGCCAACCGTGCCAGAGAGGCCGCCGGCCGTGGCGAGCATCTCGACGAGTCCGATCTCTACCCGGATGTACGGCCCGCCCTGGCCGGTCTCCAGGCGCTCGGCATCCGGGTGGTCCTCGCGGGCAACCAGACCGTCAAGTCCGGCGATCTGCTGCGCCGCCTCGATCTGCCGGTCGATCTCGTGGCCACCTCCGCCGAATGGGGGGTCGCCAAGCCCGACCCGGAGTTCTTCGAGCATGTGATCGAGGTGGGGCGGGCGGAGGCCGGCAGAACGGTGTTCCTCGGCCGGCGCGCGGGCCTGCGCACGGCGCATCTGCGGCGGGGGCCCTGGGGCTATCTGTGGGCGGACGACCCGGAGGTGGTGGAGGCGGCGGACTGGCGCATCGACAGCCTGACGCAGCTCACGTCGATCGCGGCGACGATCGCCCCGGACTGAGGACGACCGCCCCGGGCCAGGGGCGACGGCTCCGGACTGAGGACGACCGTTCCGGACCAAGGGCGACGGGCTCCGGAGAGAACGACCGCTCCGGACCAAGGGCGACAGCTCCGGAGAGAACGACCGCCCCGGACCGAGGGCGACGGCTCCGGACCGGGTAAGGCTGCGCCGGATGCCGTCCGTGGCCCCGGCCGGGCTGTCCGTGCGCGTGGACGCGCGTCCCGCCGTACGTTCACGCGGTACGTTCACGCGGTACGTTCGCCCGCACGTTTCACGCCGCGTCGTACTCGTGCGCCGGACCGCCCTGCCACTCCACCCAGGCCGGGTCGTCGAGCAGTTCCCAGGCGTCGGGCAGACCGGCCAGGCGCAGGAATTCGATGAGGTGGTCGTCGGAGTGGGCGAGTCCCATGATCCGCCCGCGGACCGTGACCCGCCGCCCGCCTGTCCCCGACGGCCGGTGGACGACGATCGGTGCATCACTCATAGGGCCAAGAGTGCGACCTTCGCGCCCGCTCCGCAGCCCCTGGGAATCCCCTTTCGCGTCACATTCCACTCCGGGGCCCGGGCGGGCCCGGGGCGGCCCGGGGCGGACCTGCCGCGCCAGGGCCCGCCCGGCGCGGGGGGCTCAAGCCGGCGCTCAAGCCGCCTTCCCGGCCCGTCTCCGTACCCCGTACACCGCCGCGCCGACCGCCAGCACCGCCGCCCCCGACACGACCGAGGACACGGGCAGCGCGAACGCGAGCAGCAGACAGCCGGCCAGCCCCACTACGGGTACGGCGCGCGGCGGGCGGCGCTCCGCGGCGGTGAGGGTGAGGGCGGCGGCGTTCGCGACGGCGTAATAGACCAGGACGCCGAACGAGGAGAAGCCGATGGCACCCCGTACATCCACGGTCGCGGCGGCCACCGCGACGACCGCGCCGACAGCGATCTCGGCCCGGTGCGGCACCTTGAAGCGCGGGTGTACGGCGGCCAGGGCGTGGGGCAGGTGCCGGTCGCGGGCCATCGCCAGGGTCGTACGGGACACACCGAGGATGAGCGCGAGCAGCGAGCCGACGGCGGCGACCGCCGCGCCCACTCGTACCACCGGCACAAGACCGGGCACCCCGGCCGCGCGTACCGCCTCGGCGAGCGGCGCCGCGGCACCGGCCAGCCGCCCGGTGTCCAGTACGGACAGCGCGGCGAACGCGACGGCGGCGTAGACGATCAGGGTGATGCCGAGAGCGAGGGGAATCGCGCGGGGGATCGTACGGGCGGGGTCGCGGACCTCCTCGCCGAGCGTGGCGATCCGCGCGTACCCGGCGAAGGCGAAGAACAGCAGCCCGGCCGCCTGGAGCACACCGCCCGCGCCCACCCCCGTACCGAAGGCCGGGCCCGCGCCGCCGGAGGTGTCACCGGTCAGACAGGCGACGACCACCGCGGCGAGCACGGCCAGTACGACGGCGACGATCACGCGGGTGAGCCAGGCGGACTTCTGTACGCCGACACAGTTCACCGCGGTCAGCGCCACCACGGCGGCGACCGCGACGGCGTGCGCCTGCCCGGGCCAGGCGTACGCGCCGACGGTCAGCGCCATCGCGGCACAGGACGCGGTCTTGCCGACCACGAAGGCCCATCCGGCCAGATAGCCCCAGAAGTCGCCGAGCCGTTCGCGTCCGTAGACATACGTTCCGCCGGAGGCGGGGTAGCGGGCGGCCAGCCGCGCGGAGGAGGTGGCGTTGCAGTAGGCGACGACGGCGGCGATGGCCAGACCGGCGGTCAGCCAGGAGCCGGCCGCCGCGGCGGCGGGGGCGAGGGCGGCGAAGATCCCGGCGCCGATCATCGCGCCGAGCCCGATGGTCACGGCGTCGAACAGCCCGAGGCGACGGACGAGTTGGGCCGTACCGGACGGGGGCGGACCGGATGGGCCGGAGGAGCCGGGGGAGCCGGATGGGCCGGAGGAGCTTGACGGGCTTGAGGAGCCGGAGGGGCCGGACGGGCTTGAGGAGCCCGAGCGGCCTTCGCGGCTTGAGGGGCCCGAGTGGCCTGAGGAGCCCGTGGGGCTTGAGGAGCCGTTCACGACGGACGCGGGGTGGCGGCGTAGACGTACGGAGCGCACACCCCGGCACTGTGATGGTCGGCGGCGGCCAGCGCGACGGCGAGCCGGGCACGCGGCTTCATGGACAGGTCGGCGGTGGCGTGCAGCGCGCCGAGGGCGAACTCGTCACCGCCGCCGACCGCGGCGTATCCGTCGGCCGACTCGGCGACCTGATAGTCGCTGTCTATCGCGAAGAGCCGTCCCCGTACCCCCACGAGAAACGTCCCGGCGTGCTCCTGCTCGGACTCCTTGCGCGCCCAGCCGCCGTCCTTGAGGCAGGTCCGCAGCGCGTTGACGAACGTAGTGACCATGAACCGATCCAGATCCCCCTTGGGCCGCGGCACCTTGAAGGCGTGCCGGAGCAACTGTCCCATCCGGAAACTGGTGGTGAAACCCATGACGTACGGCCCGTTGGTGAACACCTTGGGATCGCGGCGGACGGTGATCCGGTATCCGGCGACCCCGGCGGAGTCGCCACCCAGATAGACACGCTTCTTGTGCACCAGTCCGACTATCACCGTCACGTGGGCCTCCGAGATCTCGGCGGATGGGAAGGTGCTGAGCACGCACCACCCGCAGATCGTCCCGCAGCCACCCGGCCCCCGAAAGAACGCCGGACCAGCCACGCACCGGGCCCGGCCACGCGCCCTGACCAGCGACGCGTCCCTCCGCCCGGCCGCGCGCGGGCCGGACGGAGGGACGGCTGCCGCCACACAGAGGCACGGCCTCTACGGCCGCTACTGAAGGGCCGCTACTGAAGCACGTAGGCCCCGGCGAACCTTCCGCCCTCACACCTTACGGACCCGATGGGGTACACCACCGTCCCTCCGCCACTGTTGCACTGGAAAGCCAGCACGAAGTCCTCAGGCCCCGCGGGGGCGGGGGCCGGGGCGGCCGAGGCATTCCCGGCGACCCCGATCTGCATGAACAGCCCCAGCCCGACTGCGGCCAGGGACGCGAGAGTACGACGCATAAGAGGCTCCTCGCTCGACGTGTCACGGAGATACCGCGACCACGAGACGCATGCCACCTTTCTCTACCAATCACCCCAATTAGTGCGATTATTACCACGATCGAGTAGCAGACGGGGGTACGGGAGGACGGATCTCGGCGACGACCCGGTCACGAAGGAGCGAGCCGTTCGGCATGGAGGCCTTTGGGTCAGTCCCGGTCCGGCAGGTTCCACAGGTGGAGGGTCGTCCGATCCTTGGAGACCGTGTACCAGGCGCCCTGCCCCGTCGATCGGGGCCGACACCGTGCCGTCGACGGGGTCGACGATCAGCCATTCCTCCTTGACGTCGTGCCCCGCGCGGTTGCGGACGTGTGCCCACAGGAGCTTGCCGTCCGAGGAGAAGGCCGCCGAACCGATGTCCGCGCGGCCGTGCCAGTAGTCGTCGGCGTACTCGGCGAACGAGGCATGGGCCTCGGTGCACGTGGCGGGTGACCAACAGCCATGCCGGATCTCCCACCGCACAGCACCGTTCGCACCCACGGCTCGCAACGCGTGCACGCCGGCGAATACGGCGACATCACCTTCGGGCGAGACAGCCACCGCCCCATACCGGCCGGGCCAGGGCGCGGGAAAGCGGATCTCTGGCCCCTCCCCGTTGAGGTCACTGAGATCACGGACGACCAGTTCGGCGTCCCCACGCTGCACCAGCAGCCTGCGCCCGGGCCAGTGCAGCACCTGAGGCACGTCCGCGGATGCTGGGTCGAGCGGAGCTAACGACGGTGGCCACGAGACGGGGAGCGACCTGGGCAAGGCCCCCGTGAAGAGCGTCGTTTGCCATCCCCGTACGCTCTCACGCTCATCGGACGGCACACATCTCGCCCAAAGCCACCCGCTCCGCCCGCTCCCCGCATCGAGCCGCCACCGTCCGGCCCTCAGAGGCGCATCCGCTCACGCAGGGCCCCTGAAACGACGGAGCGCCCCTGCCGGCCGGGACCGGGTGGGGCGCTTCGTAGCAGGTCGGAGAGTGTAGGCCCGACCCGCCGACAGTAGGCCGTGTGGGACTCGAACCCACAACCAACGGATTAAAAGTCCGCTGCTCTGCCAATTGAGCTAACGGCCCTCGGTGCGACACACACGAGCATAGCCCGCCGGGGAGCGTGCGCCGATCGGGTATCGGGGTGGGGGTGTCGGGGGG
>NZ_LATD01000287.1 GCF_000981895.1 Streptomyces odonnellii
CATAAGCCACACCCGGCCCTCCCGGGCCGCCTAACAACTTACGGAGAACGCCATGGCCATCGCCAAGCTCGGTACCGTCGTCCTGGACTGCCCCGACCCCGTCGCGCTCGCCGGTTTCTACGCCCAGGTGCTGGGCGGCGAGATCGAGGAGGTCGAGGACGCCGGCGAGGAATGGGTGGAGCTGAACGGAACGGGCGGGACGACGCTCGCGTTCCAGCTCGCGCCCGGCTTCGTACCCCCGGCCTGGCCCTCGCCGAACGGCTCGCAGCAGTTCCATCTGGATCTGGACGTCACGAATCTGGACGCGGCGGAGAAGGAGGTGCTGGCCCTCGGCGCGACCGTACTGGACGCGGCGGACCGTACGCGCACCTTCCGCGTCTACGCGGACCCCGCGGGACACCCCTTCTGCCTCTGCGCCGGCTGACGACCGGCTGACAATACGAGCCCGCCGAAGCCGCCCCGGTCACCCCGACCGCCCGGGGGTACGAACATGACCCGGGCTGCCGTCGGTCCGCCTGGGGTGCGGACATGTCCGGGCTGCTGTCGTCGGCCCGGCGAGTGAGCCGAAGGGGCGCGGTCGGTGCCGAAAGGGAGAGCGCGCGCAGGGTCGCGAGGTACGAGTGACCCGAGCACGGTCGACCGTCGGCGCCGACATGTAGCGCCCCGGAGGCGAACCGAGCCACAAAAAAAAAGGGGGGCGCGAGCACGGTCGACCGTCGACAGGGGCTTGAGGCGCCCGGAGGCGAACCGAGCCCTCAAAAAAGGGGGGAACCGAGCCCGTTAAAGAGCCCGCCCGCCGTCCAGTTCCTCCAGCGTCGCCATCGACGGCCCCCGTTCCGACTGTGCCCCCCGTGCCGCCTCCTCCGCCCCACGCAGCGCGCGCACCGCGTTCTGCCACGTCAGCTTGGCGAGATCCGCCGTGGACCACTTGCGGGAGAGGAGTTCCGCGATCAGGTTCGGGTAGCCCGAGACATCGTCCAGCCCGCGCGGGGTGAAGGCCGTACCGTCGAAGTCGCCGCCGATACCGATGTGGTCGATCCCCGCGCACGCGCGCATATGGTCCAAGTGGTCCGCGACCGTGGCCGCCGTGGCGACCGGGCGGGGGTTGGCCGCCTCGAAGGCCTCGTGGATCTTCATCGCCCCGGGCGTGGTGTCCAGCGGGTGCAGCCCGTGCGCCGCCATGTTCTCGTCCGCCGCGCGCGTCCAGTCGACCGCCGCGGGCAGGATGAACTTCGGTACGAAGGTGACCATCGCGACCCCGCCGTTGGCGGGCAGCGACTCCAGTACGTCGTCCGGGACATTGCGCGGGTGGTCGCAGACCGCGCGCGCCGACGAGTGCGAGAAGATCACCGGCGCCTCGGTCACCGCGAGCGCGTCCCGCATCGTCGTGGCGGCGACATGCGAGAGGTCGACCAGCATGCCGGTCCGGTTCATCTCGCGGACCACCTCGCGCCCGAAGGCGGAGAGCCCGCCCACGCCCGGGGCGTCGGTCGCCGAATCCGCCCACGCCACATTGTCGTTGTGGGTGAGGGTCATATAGCGGACCCCCAGAGTGTGGAGGGCGCGCAGGGTCGCGAGGGAGTTGTTGATCGAGTGGCCGCCCTCGGCGCCCATGAGCGAGGCGATCCTGCCGCCGCGCCGCGCGGCCTCCATGTCGTCGGCGGTCAGCGCGCGGACCAGTTCGCGCGGGTAGCGGTCGAGCAACTGGCCGACGACGTCGATCTGTTCGAGCGTCGCGCTGACCGCGTCGTCGCCGGCCTGGTCGGACCGTACGTACACGGACCAGAACTGGCCGCCCACGCCGCCGCGCCGCAGCCGGGGGATGTCCGTGTGCAGTCGGGCGGACTGGTCGCGGGCGATGTCGAGCGCGTCCAGGTCGTAGCGGACCTGCTCGCGCAGCGCCCAGGGCAGATCGTTGTGGCCGTCGACCACGGGGTACTCGGAGAGCAGCGCGATCGCCTCGCCGAGGAACTCGGAAGACCGGTCGGCGGAAGGGGAAGCGGCGGTAGGGGGAGCGGCGGAAGAATCAGCGGAGGTGGGAGCGGGGGGCCGCGTGGCGTCCTGGGCGTTCACAGCCGTCACCTTCCGAATCCGAAGTGGTCCGCGCCCTCGGCCTTGGCGCGCAGCCGCTTTCCCTTCTCCGTCGCCTGATCGTTCAGGTCCTGCTGGAACTCCCGCATCCGGACCCGCAGTTCGGGGTCGTGGGCCGCGAGGATACGGGCGGCCAGCAGCCCCGCGTTCCGGGCGCCGCCCACCGAGACCGCCGCGACCGGCACCCCGGCCGGCATCTGCACGATGGACAGCAGCGAGTCCATCCCGTCGAGGTACTTGAGCGGTACGGGAACGCCGATCACCGGCAGCGTGGTCACCGAGGCCAGCATGCCCGGCAGATGCGCCGCGCCGCCCGCGCCCGCGATGATCGCCTTCAGCCCGCGCCCGGCGGCCTCCTCGCCGTACGCGATCATCTCGCGCGGCATCCGGTGCGCGGAGACCACGTCGACCTCGTACGGGATCTCGAACTCGTGCAGGGCCTTCGCGGCGGCCTCCATGACGGGCCAGTCGGAATCCGAGCCCATGACGACGCCGACGAGCGGCCCGGCCGGCGGTTCCACGGCCGGTCCCGGGTGCGGAGGTCCGGCGAGAGAAGAACTCATTCTGTGATCGTTCCTCGGAGGTAGCCGGCGGCGTGACGGGCGCGCTCCAGCACGTCGTCCAAGTCGTCGCCGTAGGTGTTGACATGACCCACCTTGCGGCCGGGCTTCACGTCCTTGCCATACATATGGATCTTCAACTGCGGGTCGCGGGCCATGCAGTGCAGATACGCGGCATACATGTCGGGGTAGTCGCCGCCGAGGACATTGCACATGACCGTCCAGGGCGCGCGCGGGCGCGGATCGCCGAGCGGCAGGTCGAGCACGGCCCGTACATGGTTGGCGAACTGCGAGGTGATCGCGCCGTCCTGGGTCCAGTGGCCCGAGTTGTGCGGGCGCATCGCGAGTTCGTTGACGAGGATGCCGGGTGTCCCGTCCTCGCCGCGCACCTCGAACAGTTCCACCGCGAGATGGCCGACGACCCCCAGCTCGGCGGCGAGCCGCAGCGCGAGCCGCTGGGCCTCGCCGGCCAGTTCGTCCGGCAGCCCGGGCGCGGGGGCGATGACCGTGTCGCACACGCCGTCGACCTGCCGCGACTCCACCACCGGATAGGCCACGGCCTGTCCGTGCGGGGAGCGGACTATGTTCGCGGCCAGCTCCCGTACGAAGTCGACCTTCTCCTCGGCGAGCACCGGCACCCCGGCCCGGAACGGCTGCTCGGCGTCGCTCTCCGACCGTACGAGCCAGACGCCCTTGCCGTCGTAGCCGCCGCGCACCGTCTTGACGACCACCGGGAAGCCGCCCACCTCGGCCGCGAAGGCAGCGACATCCGCGGGGTCGGCGACGATCCGGTGACGGGGGCAGGGAGCGCCGAGCTCGGTGAGGCGGGCGCGCATCACGCCCTTGTCCTGGGCGTGCACCAGCGCCTCGGAACCCGGTCGTACGGGGATGCCGTCCGCCTCCAGTGCCCGCAGATGCTCGATCGGGACATGTTCGTGATCGAAGGTGATCACGTCACAATCGCGCGCGAAGTCACGCAGCGTGTCCAGATCGCGATGGTCGCCGATGACGACCTCGCTCACCACCTGGGCCGCGGAGTCCTGGGGGGTGTCACTGAGGAGCTTGAATCTGAGGCCGAGGGGGATGCCCGCCTCGTGGGTCATACGGGCGAGCTGACCGCCGCCGACCATGCCGACTACCGGGAACGTCACGCACCCAGGGTATCCGCAGCCGGCGGAACCGGACCGCGAGCGCGTCCGCGGCCCCCGCGGCACCGCGCCGACGAGCCCGTTCGTCACCCGCTGCGAGCTGTTACGTACCGTCGCTTTACGTAACGTACGGTCGCTCAGGCGGCCGTGAGACGCGCTGGTTAGCATGGTCGGAACTGACGTCGACCGGACGGGGCTGAGCGGGCATATGAGCGAACGGGGCGCACTCCGCGTGCGACTGGACCGGCTCGTACGCGAGGTGGCCAAGTTCGGGGCGGTGGGCGGCGCGGGCCTGCTGGTCAATCTGCTGGTCTTCAATCTCGTACGGCACACGACCCAACTGCCGGTGGTACGGGCGAGTGTCCTGGCCACGATCGTGGCGATCGCCTTCAACTACGTGGGCTTCCGCTACTTCACGTACCGGGACCGTGACAAGAACCGCCGTACGAAGGAGCTTTCGCTCTTCCTGCTGTTCAGCGCGGCCGGTCTGGTGATCGAGAACGGCGTGCTGTACACCGCGACATACGGATTCGGCTGGGACGGCCCGCTCCAGAGCAACGTGTTCAAGTTCCTGGGCATCGGTGTCGCCACGCTCTTCCGTTTCTGGTCGTACCGCACCTGGGTGTTCAGGACCCTGCCCGGTACGGAGCCGGCGGCGGCCACCGCGCAGACCCGGGCATCGGGGGCAACGCCCACGAGGTATGTGCGCGCAAGGGACCGGGCACTGGCACGTCAGCGGCGGTCCTGACCCGGCGGACCCCGGCCGGCTCAGCGGACCGGGCGGTCCTGATCCTTCTGCGCCTTGCGCGTACCGGCCTCCCGGCTCAGGAACAGCGCGAAGACCGGCGGCTGCTGCTGGAGCAGTTCCAGCCGCCCGCCGTCCGCCTCGGCCAGATCGCGGGCCACGGCCAGCCCGATCCCGGTCGAGTTGCGCCCGCTGATGGTCCGCTCGAAAATACGCGCCCCGAGGTCGGCCGGTACGCCGGGGCCCTCGTCGGTCACCTCGATCACGGCCTGGTTTCCGGTGACCCGGGTGCGCAGGGCGACCGTACCGCCGCCGTGCATCAGTGAGTTCTCGATCAGCGCGGCCAGCACCTGCGCCACCGCGCCCGGGGTGCCGACGGCCCGCATGCCCTGCCGGCCCGAGCAGACGATGGCGCGCCCGGCGCTGCGGTAGGCCGGGCGCCACTCCTCGATCTGCTGCTTGACGACCTCGTCGAGATCGAAGGCGACGGCCGAGCCGGTCCGCGGGTCGCGGGCATTGGTGAGCAGCCGCTCCACCACATCGGTCAGCCGCTCCACCTGGGCCAGCGCGATCATCGCCTCCTCCTTCACGGTGTCCAGGTCATCGGTGGCGGAGATCTCCTCCAGCCGCATGGACAGCGCGGTCAGGGGCGTACGGAGCTGATGCGAGGCGTCCGCGGCGAGCCGCCGCTCGGCCGTGAGCATGCGGGCGATGCGCTCGGCGCTGGAGTCGAGGACATCGGCGACCCGGTCCAGCTCGGGCACCGCGTACCGCCGGTGTCTGGGGCGCGGGTCGCCCGAGCCGAGGCGCTCGGCGGTCTCCGCGAGATCGGTGAGCGGGGAGGCCAGCCTGTTGGCCTGCCGTACGGCGAGGAGGACGGCGGCGACGACGGCCAGCAGGGCGACCGCGCCGATGATCAGCAGGGTTCTGCCGACCTCTCGGGTGATGGCGGAGCGCGCCTCCTCGACGACGACGGTCTCGCCCTCCTCGCCCACGGCCCTGCCGCGGATGACACTGCCGGCGGGGCGCTCCCCGATCTCGACGGGGGCCCGCCCGGGGATCTCGATCCTGGCGTACCGGGTCGCGTCGATCTGCTCGGACAGGACCTTGGCGGAGATGCTGTCGCCGCCGAGAAGCCGGCTGTCGACGATGCTCACCAGTCGCCCGGCCTCGTAGTTCACGCTCTCCTGGGCGCTGCTGCTGATCGTCCGGGTCTCGACGATGACGAGCGACACTCCGAAGACCGCGATGACCACCAGGACGACGGCGAGCGTGGAGCTGATCAGACGACGGCGCATGGTGCCCTCCGGGCGGGGTGGTGCGGTGACGGCCCGAAGGCGTCAGCTCTTCTCGAAACGGAAGCCGACGCCCCGCACCGTGGCGATGTAGCGCGGATTCGCGGCATCGTCGCCGAGCTTCTTCCGCAGCCAGGAGATGTGCATGTCCAGGGTCTTGGTCGAGGACCACCAGGTGGTGTCCCAGACCTCACGCATGAGCTGGTCACGGGTGACGACCCGGCCGGCGTCCCGCACGAGGACCCGCAGCAGGTCGAACTCCTTGGCGGTGAGCTGGAGTTCCTCGTCGCCCATCCAGGCTCGGTGGGACTCGACATCGATCCGTACGCCATGGGTGGCGGGAGCGGGTACGGGGTCGGCGGCGCCGCGGCGGAGCAGCGCCCGTACCCGCGCGAGCAGTTCGGCGAGCCGGAACGGCTTGGTCACATAGTCGTCGGCCCCGGCGTCCAGGCCGACCACTGTGTCGACCTCGTCGGCGCGGGCGGTCAGCACCAGGATCGGTACGGCGTGGCCCTCGGCACGCAGTCTGCGGGCGACTTCGAGGCCGTCCATACCGGGCAGGCCCAGGTCGAGGACGACCAGATCGACACCGCCCTGGAGGCCGGCGTCCAGCGCGGTCGGGCCGTCTTCGCGGACCTCGACCTCGTAACCCTCCCGACGCAGGGCACGGGCCAGCGGCTCCGAGATGGAAGCGTCGTCCTCGGCGAGCAGTACACGGGTCATGGGGTGATGGTAGTCCGCGGAGGGCAGCCCCCGGGCCGCGTGTACCGAGCCGGCCAGGAACGATCCCGGTACGGGTCGGTGTACGGATCGCCGTACGGATCACTCGGCCCGGTGTCGGCCACGGCGCCGGCCCGGGCGGCGCGGCCGGGCCCGGGTGTGCACGTTCACATTCGCGTACGTGCCCTCACCGGGCCGTGTCCGGCACATCCCGTCCGGCGCGGTCCGGGCCGTATACGCGCGTCACGCCGGAGGCGCGGCCAGCTCCGCCCACACCGTCTTGCCCGCCGCGCCGGGAGTCCTCAGCACGCCCCAGTCCAGGCAGAGCCGCTGGACGATGAACATGCCGTGCCCGCCGGGCCGTCCCGCGCGGTGCGGGGTACGGGGCGCCGGCTGTCCCGTACCGCGGTCGGTGACCTCCAGCCGCAGCACCTTGGCCGTACAGCTCACCCGCAGCCCCTCGGGCCCCTCGGTGTGCAGACAGGCGTTGGTCACCAGCTCGGACACGACCAGCAGGACGTCCTCCGCCGCCGCCCGCCGGTCCGCGGTCGAGGCGGGGAGCCATCCCCAGTCGTGCAGCGCCTGGCGGGTGAAGTCGCGCGACAGCGGGACGACACCGCTGGCACCGAAGAGCGCGAGCGTCCGCTCCCGCGGCTCGGGGCCGAGGTCGCCCGGCTGAGGCTGCCGGGTGGTGCTCATCAGCGCTTCACCTCACCGATTCACCAGTTCGCGAGTTCATCGACACAGAACTTCATCCACACATCCGCGCATCTGCCACATCCACACATCCGCGCAGGACATCAGCACAGAGAGAAGTACATCACTACAGAGAGTGCGGGTTCCCGTGCGGCCTGCCCGGGATCTTCTGCCCGTCCGAATCGTGACAACACCCACTTCTCCCGTGAGAGAAAGGTGTCCGGTCGCGATGGACGGGAAGAAGGGCCCCGGCTCAGTCGGCCAGGGCGTCTTCGAGCGTGTCGTGCACGGTGAAAACGGCATCCGCGCCGGTGATCTCGAAGACCCGCGCCACGACGGGCAGCATGCCGGCCAGATGAACCCCTCCCCCGGCGGCGTCCGCCTTCAGGCGGGCACCGAGCAGCACATTGAGTCCGGTGGAATCACAGAACTCCAGCTCAGAACAGTCGATGACCAGCCGCGCCCGGCCGCGCCCGAGGGCGTCGTCCAGGGGCGCCCGCAACAGCTCCGCCGTGTGGTGATCCAGCTCACCCGCCACGGCCACTATCTCGCTCCGGCCCTCGGTCCTGACCTCGACGCGGAGCCGGCCCCGGTTCGTGCTGCCGACCGTCTGGCGGTCCATGCCCGTCCTCTTCGCCGTTGTCGGATGTGCCGGATGAGGGTCGCGGATGGGGTCTGTCACCTGCCATCGCCGATCGAACTTTACGCCTTTCATCCGGCCACCGGTACTCGAAGTCCCCCTCAATACGGACAAATTAAGCAATTTACACTTGCAACGGCGGGAAGGAGCGGGTAGGGCTAGAAGGCCAGGAGAGACACACCCGACCGACCATCGGCGGCCCCCACACGCCGAGAACGATGGAGGAGACCATGTCACCCCGGCTCGACGCATCGCGTACCCCCCACGCGCCGTCGGCAGCGAAGCTCCCCGTACGACAGGCCACCGTGCGGCGGATCCCCGCGCAGCACGCCCCCGCGCCCGGACATCCGTCCACGGACACCGGTACGGCCACCGAGGATCCCGCCGGTCCGGAGAATCCGGCCGCTCCGGAGGATCCGGCCGGTCTGGAGGGCCTGCCCGAGATCCCGCCCTTCGACGAAGTCCGCGCCATGGACGCGCGGGCCCTGTCCAAGACCCTCTTCGCCCGGCTGGAATCCCTCGAAGAGGGCACCCACGAGTACGCGTACGTCCGCAACACCCTGGTCGAACTCAACGTCGCCCTGGTCAAGTTCGCCGCGGGCCGGTTCCGCGGCCGCAGCGAGCCGATGGAGGACATCGTCCAGGTCGGCACGATCGGGCTGATCAAGGCCATCGACCGGTTCGAGCTGAGCAGGGGCGTCGAGTTCCCCACCTTCGCGATGCCGACCATCGTCGGCGAGATCAAACGCTTCTTCCGCGACACCTCGTGGTCGGTGCGTGTGCCGCGCAGACTCCAGGAACTCCGGCTCGATCTGGCGCGGGCCGGCGACGAGCTGTCCCAGCGGCTGGACCGCGCTCCGACCGTCACCGAACTCGCCGACCGCCTCGGCATCTCGCACGAGGAGGCCGTCGAGGGCATGGCGGCGAGCAACGCGTACACCGCGAGTTCGCTCGACGCGCAGTCGGAGGAGCACGAGACCGAGGGCGCGCTCACCGACCGGATCGGCTACGAGGACCATGGCCTCGAAGGCATCGAGTACGTCGAGTCGCTGAAGCCGATGATCGCGTGCCTTCCGCAACGGGACCGTAAAATCCTCTCCCTCCGCTTTGTCGCCAATATGACCCAGTCGGAGATCGGTGAGGAACTGGGCATCTCGCAGATGCATGTGTCCCGGCTGCTCTCCCGCACCCTCACCAGGCTCAGAGAGGGCCTGACGCTGGAGGAGTAGCACCGGCGCCTGCCCGGGACCCCGCCCGCCGCTGCCCGGCGCCCCATTGACGGGGCGTCCGGTATGGGACACATTGAGCCCGGGGCAGGGGGGACCCGTATGGCTCTTGGTGTGCGCTCAACACATGCCGCGCAGACGGCACATGGTCCGTACGCCGCGCTGGAGAGGCTGATGCGTGAGCGCCTCGGCCGGGAGTGTGTGTACATGCCCTCATGCCGTCTGGGGCTCGCTCCGCCGCGTACAGCACGGAGAGCACCCCCGAGCAGCCCGGTGTCCTGGTCCGGGCCAACTGCCGTACGAGTGCGCTGATCCACTCCTTGGCGAACCGGTCGCGCCGACCCGTCCTGCGGTACTGCGCGGACTTCCACTCCATGAGGGTGCGCAGCGCCGCCGGATCGCGTTCGTCGAAGACGAAGCGGACCGCGCCCGCCTGGCGGCCGAGCCTGCGCTCCTTCGCGGCCGTCGTCCTGAAGAACTTGGGCGACCGGGCGCGCAGCCCCGCCGCATACGCCTCGTACCCCTCGCGGACATCGATGACCGGGGACTCGAACTCCTCGGCCGCCGAAGGCACGAACAGCTCCTGGCCCGCCTCCAGATTGTCGAACTCCCAGGCGGAGAGCGAGCATGCCTTCAGCAGTTCCGGCGCCGGCAGCCGCAGGCCGGCACGGCACACGGCCCCCTGCGCGTCGGACGCTCCGGAGCCGATGGCCCTGCCCTGCCCCAATGGGCCCGTCTCATACGGGAAGAAGCCGACGGGTTCGCCGTACCCCTGCCCGTCCGCGCCGCCGTACCCATCCCTGTACGCGACCCCGTGTCCGGATCCGTCCCCGCCCTCCCGTATGACGGCGACGCGCGCCGTGGGCCGCACGCTGCCGACGGCACGGGCGAACTCCGGTTCCATGAAGGGGCTCGCGGGCACCCCGGAACTGGCCCGTAACGCGCGCCAAGCCGCGATCTCGGTCTCGTCCAGCTCCCCGGCGCGGTGATCCGAATGCGCGCCCGACCGCGCGCGGCACTGCGTACCTCACTCATTTCGACCCCCCGTTCCCCAACCCCACCGAAAGGACGGTACCGACCCAAATCGCTCCCGGACAGACCATGGCGGCCATTCGCCAGAGGCCGAACAACTACTGTCCGAAGCGGCCCGATCGCTCATAGGATCGACCCGCAGGAATGGTTCCAGGACTCACGTGACCGCACAGCTCGCTCGCCCGGGAGGAGGTTCCCTTGACCGCGCCACACCGCATGGATCCGGCGGGCGGTTGTCCGCATGCCGCCAATGCCGCGCTGCTCACAGAGGGTGCCGTGGCCCGGGTCGTGCTCCCCGGCGGCATACCCGCGATGGCCGTGCTCGGGCACGAGGCGCTGAAGGAGTTCACCGGCCACCCGGATGTCGCGAAGGGCCCCGAGCACTTCACGGCGCTGCGGGAGGGGCGGATTCCGGACGGCTGGCCGCTGAAGACCTTCGCGACCGTACGGGGCATGACGACGGCGGACGGAGCGGACCACCGGAGGCTGCGCTCACTGGTGAGCACGGCGTTCACCGCGCGGCGGGTGGAGGCGCTGCGGCCGCGGATCGAGGAGCTGACCGACGAGCTGCTGGACGGCCTGGCCGCGGCGGCGGCCGGCGCGAGCGGTGGTGTGGTCGATCTGCGTGAACGCTTCGCGCTTCCGCTGCCCATGAATGTGATCAGCGAACTGCTGGGCGTGGACGTGGAGTTCAGGGACCGGCTGCATGCCCTGTCGACCGACCTGGTGCGTACGGACATAGGCCCCGAGGAGGCGATGACGGCCAACCGGGAGATGGTGGCGGTGCTGGGCGCGGTGCTGGCCTCGCGGAGGGCGGAGCCGGGCGACGACCTGACGAGTGCGCTGATAGCCGTACGCGCTGAAGCAGCGGAGGCGGCGGAAGCCTCGAAGACCCAGGAAGCCTTGGAAGCGGCCCCGGATGCGGCCGGACGTGCGGGCGCCGACCGGCTGAGCGAGTCCGAACTCCTCGGCACACTCCTCCTGATGATCGTCGCGGGGCATGAGACCACCCTGAACCTGATCACCAACGCCGTCCGCGCGCTCTGCTCCCATCGCGAGCAGCTCGATCTGCTGCTGACGGGCCGCGCCGACTGGGCGGACGCGGTGGAGGAGACCCTGCGCTGGGACAGTCCGGTGAGTTACTTCCCGTTCCGCTATCCGACCCGCGATCTGACCGTGGCCGGCACGCTGATCCCGCGCGGCACCCCGGTCCTGGCCGGTTATTCGGCGGCCGGCCGCGACCCGTCGGCCCATGGGCCCGACGCGGACCGTTTCACTCTCACCGGCCGCCCGTCATCCGCCACGACCCGTCATCTCTCATTGGGGCATGGCGCGCACTACTGCCTGGGAGCACCGCTGGCGAGGCTGGAGACCACGATCGCCCTGAGGCGGTTGTTCACCCGCTTCCCCCACCTGAAGGTAGCGGCCGAGGAAGCGGAACTGCCGCGTCAGCGGAGCTTCGTGGGCAACAGCGTGAGCGAACTGCCCGTGACGCTGGGGTAGTCCGGGCAGTCGGTCCCCAGTTCGGTCCGGGTGATCAGTCAGCTCACGTACTCATCCGACTGTACTCATCTCGGGTGGTCATGGACGTCATGGACAGGTGCGGACACCCCTGGCCCCGGACGTCATAGCCGCAGTCCCACGGCCAGCGCGATCGTCAGTCCGAGCGTGCAGACCGCCACGACGAACCAGGTCTGGTGCTTCGCCTCAGGAGTCATGGCCGGCCTCGCCCTTCGCGCTCACGCAGATAGTCCATGAATGTGCGGCACATCCGGGCCAGGGCGCGCATGTGCATCCAGTTGGCCATGGCCCCGTGGCCTGCGCCGCTCTCGGTCAGGTCGTACCAGTCCTTGAGCGCGCCCTTGGCCCGTACCGAGTGCTCCGCCTCGGGGACGGTCTTGACAACGCCCACGAGCCGCGCTCCATGGGCGATGAGCCGGTCGGTGAGATCGGCGATCTCCCCCGGCGGCGGCATCAGACGGTGAGGGGCCAGGGCGCGGTCGGCGTCAAAGGCGATCGCGTCAAAGGCCACGGTTATGGCGATGGCATCGTGGGCCATGGCCTCGGTGTGCGCGTTTTCGTCTGTGCTGCCGGCTCTGTGGTCTGTCACTGTGGTCACCCTGGCCCCCGTCTTCGTGTGATCGGCGTCTACGAAGAGAAAACCGCGTTATCAGCCTTCACGAGTACCGTGGAAGAAGGTCTGAGAATGAAAGCCATGAACGCACTGGGGGAGTTGAGAGCATGGCGAGTAACTCACGCACACCCAATACCGGGCTGGCCTGCCTGCTTGAGCAGGCGAAGTGGTCCCGTTCACAATTCGCACAGATCATCAACCGCATGGGGGCGGAAGCTGGTCTCGAACTCCGTTACGACCAGTCGGCGGTGTCTCACTGGGTCGCGGGCACCATGCCGAAGGAGCAGGTCAGGCCCCTGATACTGGAGGCGTTCGCCCGCAAGCTCAACCGGCCGGTGACCCACTCGGAAGCCGGTCTCGTAGTGGCTTCGACCGGCCATTCCGCAGCTCGAACGGCTTCGCACAGCTCTGCAGAAACGTCGATTCACACCTCGCCGACGGGCCCCGACCAGGCCCGTGTCAACACTCTTGAAGAACTTGTGGACATGGGGCGGGCGGACATGGATCCGTCGCGTCGTGGCCTGATCGCGGCGGGTCTGTTCTCGGCCGCCGTGGTCGTACCGCTTTTTCCCGATCTGGCGCAGGCCGCCACACCGCCGCCGGCCGCCCCGGGGAAGCGGACGGTCCGGATCGGCGCGCCGCAAGTGCAGGCCGTACGCACGATGACGGACCGGATCGCCAACATCCTGGATGAACTCGGGGGCGGTCACGCGCGCCCGATGGCCGCCGCGTTCCTGGTGAACACGGTGATGCCATGGCTGAAAGCGGAGGCCGCGGAAGGGGTGCGGAACGACATGCTGGCCGCCGCGTCCGATCTCGTCTACCTGACGGGGTGGATGGCGATGTACGAGCGCGCGCACGGTCTGGGGCAGCGGTACTACCTCAGGGCGCTCGAACTGGCGGGTGCCGCCGGGGATCACGTCACGTACTGCCGCACCCTGCGCGGCATGTCACTCCAGGCGTCGAATCTGGGGTACGGAAGACGCGCCCTGGAACTCGCCGACTCGGCCGCCGAGGCCTCCCCGAAGGCGGAGCCGCGCCTTCAGGCGTTTCTGTCGGGGCAGCAGGCCCATGCCGCCTCGATGGTCGGCGACAAGCGCCAGGCCTTCACGCGACTGCGCGAGACCGAGACCGCCCTGACCAAGGCGGACAACCGGCGCGATTCGATCGGCGGTTACGACCAGACCGCCTATCTCTTCCATGTGTCGCACGTGCTCTACGAGTTCAAGGATCTGCCGGGGTCGATCTCGGCGCTCCAGCAGTCGTTGAAGGCACAGCAGAAGAACGAGCGCCAGGGCAGGGTGCACTTCCTCGCCGTGCTGGCCCAGCGCCAGTTGGAACTCGGCCATCTTGAGGCCGCGTGCGGAAGCTGGTGGCAGTTCCTGGACGACTACGAACACGTGTCCTCGGCACGTGGAGACGAGCACTTCGAAACGATGCGGCGGCGGCTGAAGCCGTACGCGAAGACGCGCGCGGTGCAGCGGCTGCGGCCGAGGATCGACGAGGTCGCCGTACTGAAAGGGTGACTTGAATTGGCCGCTCCGACGACGCCGGTTCCGGGTCGGCGGACCGGCGTCGACGGGTCAGGAAGCAGACGGGCCAGGGGGCAGATCGGCGGCGGTGCGTCTGTGCGTCAGTGCGTACGGTTACCGCGCTGCCAGACGGAGGAGACGAGGGGGACTCCCGGGCGGTAGGCGAGATGGACATGGCTCGGGGCGTCGAGAAGGACGAGATCGGCGCGGGCGCCGGGGGTGATACGGCCGATGTCCTGGCGGCGCAGGGCCGCCGCGCCGCCCGCGGTGGCCGACCAGACCGCCTCGTCCGGGGTCATACCCATGTCCCGCACGGCGAGGGCGATGCAGAACGGCATGGACGAGGTGAAGGACGAGCCCGGATTGCAGTCGGTGGAGAGCGCGACGGTCGCGCCCGCGTCGAGCAGGCGGCGGGCGTCCGGCCAGGCGGCGCGGGTGGAGAACTCCGCGCCGGGGAGCAGGGTGGCCACGGTGCCGCTGTGGGCGAGGGCGTCGATGTCGGCGTCGGTGAGATGGGTGCAGTGGTCGGCGGAGGCGGCGTCCAGTTCGACGGCGAGCCGGACACCGGGGCCGTAGGAGAGCTGGTTGGCGTGGACGCGGGGGTGCAGCCCCCTGGCCAGGCCCGCGGCGAGGATCGCGCGGGCCTGGTCGCCGTCGAAGGCGCCCTCCTCGCAGAAGACATCGATCCAACGGGCGTGCGGGGCGCAGGCGTCGAGCATCTCGCCGGTCACGAGGGCGACATACGCGGCGGGGTCGTCCGCGTACTCGGGCGGGACGATGTGCGCGCCGAGGTAGGTGACCTCCTCGGTGCGCTCGCGGGCGATACGGAGGGCGCGGGCCTCGTCCTCGACGGTCAGGCCGTAGCCGGACTTGGTCTCCAGGGTGGTGGTGCCCTGGCGCAGCGCCTCGCCGAGATAGCGCGCGACATTAGCGTCCAGCTCGGCGTCGGTGGCGGCACGGGTGGCGGCGACGGTGGTGCGGATGCCGCCTGCGGAGTAGGCGCGTCCGGACATCCGGGCGTTGAACTCCTGGGTGCGGTCGCCCGCGAAGACGAGATGGGAGTGGGAATCCACGAAGCCGGGAACGGCGGCCCGGCCGCCCGCGTCGACGGCGTTGTCAGTGGCGGGTGCTTTGCTTGATTCACCGACCCAGACGATGCGGTCGCCGTCGATGACGACGGCCGCGTCCTGGATCAGACCGATGGGGGTTCCGTCACCGAGGGAGGGGTCGTTGGTGACCAGAGTGGCGATGTTAGTGATGGCGGTGGTCGTCGTGGCCGTGGTGGCGGCCGTGGTGGGGCTGCTCATGGCGGGGGTGCTCTCCTCCGGCGGCTTCGGCAGCCGCGTCACGGGCGCGGTGGGGCGTGTCGGCGGTACGGACGGTACGGGCGGGGTCAGCCGCGCAGGGCTCCGACGGCCGTGGCGAGCGCCGCGGGCACGTCGGGGACAAGGGAGTGGACTCCGTCGCGTACGAGATGGCGGCCGCCCACGATCGTGTGGCGTACGTCCGCCGCGGAGGCGGCGAATACGGCGGTCTCCGCTCCGAGCCGTGGCAGCGGTCCCGCTGTTCTGACCGAGTCCAGCGCGATCGTCGCGAGATCCGCGAGCGCGCCGGTCTCGATCCGGCCCGCCTCCGGGCGCCCGAGCGCCGCGTGGCCGCCCGCGGTGGCGGCGTGCAGGAGAGCCGCCGCGGTCCAGTGGCCGCGGGTGCGGGAGCGCAGCCGCTCGTTGAGCTCCATGGCACGGGCCTCTTCGAGGATGTCGATCACGGCATGGCTGTCGCTGCCCAGCGACAGCGGCGAGCCCGCGCGCTGGAGGCGGCCCGCGGGACCGGTGCCGTCGGCCAGATCGCGTTCCGTGGTGGGGCACATACAGGTGCCGGTACGGGCGGTGCCCAGCAGGGCGATGTCCTCGTCGGCGAGATGGGTGTTGTGGACGCCGGTGGTGCGGGCGCCCAGGACACCGTGGTCGGCGAGGAGCCGGGCAGGGGTACGGCCGTGCACGGCCAGGCAGGCCTCGTTCTCGGCGGTCTGCTCGGAGAGATGGACATGGAGCGGGGCCCGGCGTGCCTCCGCCCATGCGGCGACGGTGGCGAGCTGGTCCGCGGGGACGGCGCGTACGGAGTGGATGGCCGCGCCGATCAGGGCGTGGTCGCTGTCCTTGAGCGCGGAGGCGCGCTCTGCCCAGGCGTCGGCGGTGCCGTCGGAGAAGCGGAGCTGGTGGCGCTCGGGCGGTGCCCCGCCGGCCCGCTTGGTGATGGCCGAGGAGAGATAGGCGGTGTCGAGGAGCGTGATGCGGATCCCGGCCTCGGCGGCGGCGGCGATCAGGGCCTCGCCCATCGCGTTCGGGTCGGTGTAGGGCGTGCCGTCCGGCGCGTGATGCAGATAGTGAAACTCACCGACGGCCGTGATGCCGGCCAGCGCCATCTCCGCGTACACGGCGCGGGCCAGCGCGTGATACGAGTCGGGGGTGAGCCGCGCGGCGAAGCCGTACATGACATCGCGCCAGGTCCAGAAGGTGCCGGAGCCGACCTGGACGGTGGAGCGCAGGGCGCGGTGGAAGGCGTGGGAGTGGGCGTTGGCCAGGCCGGGCACGGTCAATCCGCGCAGTACGGCCGCGCCGGGGGGCGGGGTGGTGACACCGGTGCGTACCTCGGTGATGCGCCCGTTCCCGGTGTTGACGCGGACGGCGACGCCCGGTTCGACATGGCTGTCGAGCCAGGCGTGTTCCAGCCAGTAGGTGACTCCGGGCGCGCCGGGTGTGTCCTGGGCCGGGCGGGGGTCGGGGGCGTCCCCGGTGCCCCGGGTGACCTGGGTGACCTGGGTGGCCTCGGCGATCTCGCCGGGCACCGTGATCCGGGTCCGCCCGGGTGCCGCGGTGGGCCGCGCGGGCCTGGACTGGGCCACCGCCCGGGGGGTGTCCGGTGCCGCCGCTCGTGCTGCCGGTGCCGGGTGCGTCATGTGCACGCGAGTCCTTCCAGTACGTCGGCGAGTGCCAGGATCCCGGCCACGCAGTCGTCCTCGGCCGCGGACTCGGCCGGGGAGTGCGAGACGCCGGTCGGGTTCCGTACGAACAGCATGGCGGTGGGGATGGAGCCGGACAGAATACCCGCGTCATGTCCCGCGCCCGTGCCGAGCACCGGGACGGGGGCGCCGGTGCGGTGGCTCAGGATCCGGCCGAGTTCGTCCCGCAGGGCGTGCTCGAATTCGACGACGGGGGTGAAGGACTCGCGTACGACCCGCAGATCGACACCGGCCCGCTCGGCACGGTCGCGGGCGGCGGCCTCGATCCCGGCGACCACGGTGTCCAGCACGGACTGGTCGGCGGCGCGGGAATCCAGCCAGCCACGGACGAGGGAGGGGATGGCGTTGACTCCGTTGGGCTCGACGGAGACCTTGCCGAAGGTGGCGACGGCTCCGGCGAGTTCCGCCTCGCGCCGGGCGGCGAGGACGGTCTCGGCGTATGTCAGCATCGGGTCGCGGCGGTCGGCGAGGCGGGTGGTGCCCGCGTGGTTGGCCTCGCCGTGGAAGTCGAACCGCCAGCGGCCGTGCGGCCAGATCGCGGACGCGATACCGAGGGGATCGCCGGAGAGGTCGAGGGCGCGGCCCTGTTCGACATGCAGCTCGACGAACGCGCCGATACGGGCGAGCCGTTCGGGGTCGGGCCCGATGGCGGACGGGTCGTAGCCCGCGCTCTCCATCGCCCGGGGCAGCGGGACACCGTCGGCGTCGCGCAGCTCCTGGGCCCGGTCGGCGGTGAGCTGTCCGGCGGTGAGCCGGGAGCCGACGCAGGCGAGCCCGAAGCGGGCGCCCTCCTCGTCGCCGAAGTTGGCGATGGCGACCGGCCTGGTGAACCGCGCTCCCCTGCGGCGCAGTTCATCGAGCGCGGCGAAGGAGGACACCACTCCGAGCGGTCCGTCGAAGGCGCCGCCGTCCGGTACGGAGTCGAGATGCGAGCCCGTGACGACGGCGTCGCCGGCTAGCGGATCACCAAGCCAGGCCCACTGGTTGCCGTTCCGGTCGACCTCGTATCCCAGCCCCCGGCTCTCGGCCTGCGCCCGGAACCATGCCCGGGAGTCGGCATCGGCACCGGTCCACGCGTAACGGCGGTAGCCGCCGCTGCCGGAGTCCCGCCCGAGCGGCGCGAGTTCGCGCCACATCTCATGAAAGGAGGCACCTCGTGCCACTGACTCCTCGCCCTGACGGGCATGGCGAGACCCAGCTCCGGCCGCCGTCCCGGCGGCCACCGCTCCCGCGCCCGGGGTCGTACCGCCCGGGGCCCCGGAAATCGCCTCGGAGGTCATGCCCGGCCGTCCTGGGGCGCGGCCGCGACGGTGGCGCTTTCACGCATCGGGATACGGACCTCGCGGTTCTCGGCGACCGATTCCGCGAGGTCGTAGCCGGCGTCGACATGGCGGATGACGCCCATGCCGGGGTCGTTGGTGAGGACGCGGCGGATCTTCTCGCCCGCGAGCCGCGTGCCGTCCGCGACGGTGACCTGGCCCGCGTGGATCGAGCGGCCCATGCCGACGCCCCCGCCGTGGTGGAGGGAGACCCAGGAGGCACCGGAGGCGACATTGACCATGGCGTTGAGCAGGGGCCAGTCTGCGATCGCGTCGGAGCCGTCGAGCATCGCCTCCGTCTCGCGGTACGGGGAGGCGACCGAGCCGCAGTCGAGGTGGTCGCGGCCGATGACGACCGGTGCGGCGAGTTCACCGGAGGCGACCATGTCGTTGAAGCGCTCGCCCGCCTTGTCGCGCTCGCCGTAGCCGAGCCAGCAGATCCGGGCGGGCAGGCCCTGGAAGTGGACGCGCTCGCCCGCCAGGGTGATCCAGCGGCGCAGCGACTCGTTCTCCGGGAAGAGATCGAGGATCGCCTTGTCGGTCTTGTGGATGTCGGACGCCTCGCCGGACAGGGCCGCCCAGCGGAACGGTCCCTTGCCCTCGCAGAACAGCGGCCGGATATAGGCGGGTACGAAGCCGGGGAAGGCGAAGGCCCGGTCGTATCCGGCGAGTTGGGCCTCGCCGCGGATGGAGTTCCCGTAGTCGAAGACCTCGGCGCCCGCGTCCATGAAGCCGACCATCGCCTCCACGTGCCGGGCCATCGACTCCCGGGCGCGCCGGGTGAAGTCGGCGGGCTTCGAGGCGGCGTACGAGGCCATGTCGTCGAAGTCGACGCCGGTCGGCAGATACGCCAGCGGGTCGTGCGCCGAGGTCTGGTCGGTGACGATGTCGATCGGGGCGCCCTCGGCGAGCATCCGGGGCAGCAGCTCGGCCGCGTTGCCGAGCAGTCCGATGGAGAGCGGCCGGCGCGCGTCGCGCGCCTCGGTCGCGAGCTGGAGGGCGTGCGCCAGGTTGTCGGCCTTCACATCGAGATAGCGGTGTCCGATACGGCGCTCGATGGCGCGCGGGTCGCAGTCGATACAGATCGCCACCCCGCCGTTCATGGTCACTGCCAGCGGCTGGGCACCGCCCATCCCGCCCAGCCCGGCGGTGAGGGTGATCGTGCCCGCCAGCGTCCCGTCGGCTCCGCCCTTGCCGCTCGCGTGCAGCTTGGCGGCGACGGCGGCGAAGGTCTCATAGGTGCCCTGGAGGATGCCCTGGGTGCCGATGTAGATCCAGGACCCGGCCGTCATCTGCCCGTACATGGTGAGCCCCAGGGCTTCGAGGCGCCGGAACTCCTCCCAGTTCGCCCAGTCGCCGACCAGATTGGAGTTGGCGAGCAGCACGCGCGGCGCCCACTCGTGGGTCTGCATCACACCGACCGGACGGCCGGACTGGACGAGCATCGTCTCGTCCTGCTTGAGCGTGCGCAGCGTACGGACCATGGCGTCGAAGGAGCGCCAGTCGCGGGCGGCCTTGCCGGTGCCTCCGTAGACGACGAGTTTGTCGGGGTGTTCGGCGACCTCGGGGTCGAGGTTGTTCTGGAGCATGCGGAGGGCGGCTTCCTGCTGCCATCCCAGGGCGCTCAGTTCCGTACCGCGCGGTGCCCGTACGGGTCGGGGTCCCGACATGGCGATGTCGCCTCCTCGATATCGATCGGATGTTGGCTGATCTATTCACATCCTGTCCGGATGAATAGTTGTAGTCAACCGGTGCGTGGCCGCCCGCCGGATGATTGGCTGGAGCCCATGGCCTCGGTTCAGCACAACAGCCGGAACACGGATCACGGCACACGACACGGCGCGGACACCCGTACCGGCGCGGAAGCTCGTACCGACAGCGCGGATGCCCGTACCGGCGCCGCCGCGCGCCGGGACCTGGCGGTACGGGCCGCCGTGGCGCAGGGGCTGGTCAGCGAGGCCGAGCCGGTCGTGGCGCTGCTCGATGTGGCCGGAATCCGCTTGTCCGCCGCCGCGCTCCGCGCCGCCTTCGACGAGGTCACCGCGCCCGGCACCCCCGTGCTGCACGCCTTCGCCGTGAAGGCGACCGCGCTCGTGCCCGTACTGCGTCTGCTGGACGAGGAGCGCATCGGAGCCGAGGTCGCCAGCCCCGGCGAGCTGGCGCTCGCGCGCGCGGCGGGGATCCCGGCCGGGCGCACCGTCCTCGACTCCCCCGCCAAGACCACCGCCGAGCTGCGCCAGGCCATCGCCCTCGGGATCGCGGTCAACGCCGACAATCCGCAGGAGCTGGACCGTATCGACGCCCTGGTCGGCCGGGGCCCGGTCGCCTCGCCCTTCGGGCTGCGGGTCAATCCGCAGATCGGGGGCGGTGCGATCGGGGCGCTGTCCACCGCGACCGCGACCTCGAAGTTCGGCGTCGCGCTGCGCGACGAGGGCGCCCGCGCCTGGGTCGTACAGGCATATCTCGACCGCCCCTGGCTCACCAGGCTGCACACCCACTCCGGCTCGCAGGGTCTGCCGCTGGAGCTGATGGCGCGGGGCGTACGGGAGGTCCACGGCCTGGCCGAGGAGATCAACGCGGCGGCCGGGCGGCGGCAGATCGACACGATCGACATAGGCGGCGGCCTCCCGGTCAACTTCGCCTCCGACGAGGTGACGCCGACGTACGCGGAGTACGCCCGGCTCCTCAAGGACACCGTCCCCGGACTGCTGGACGGGCGGTACGGACTGGTGACCGAGTTCGGCCGCTCCCTGCTCGCCAAGCACGGCACGGTCCTCGCGCGGGTCGAGTACGCCAAGTCCGCCGGGGGCCGCCCCATCGCGGTGACGCACGCGGGCTCGCAGATCGCGGCTCGTACGGTCTACAACCCCGCGTCCTGGCCGCTGCGGATCGCCGCGTACGACGCGGAGGGACGGCCCAAGCCGGGGCCCGACGTGGCTCAGGACATCGCGGGCCCGGCCTGTTTCGCGGGCGACCTGCTGGCCGAGAACCGCCCGCTGCCGCTGCTGGAGCAGGGCGATCTCGTCGCCGCGCTGGACACCGGGGCGTACTACTTCACCAACCACTACGCCTACAACAGCCTTGTCAGGCCAGGCGTCCAGGGCTTCACGGTCCTGCCGCAGCACGGCGGTGCGGAGCCGGGCGGCGCGGTGCGCTTCATGACCGTACGGGCGTCGCAGACGGCCGACGAGATCGTCGGGGAGTCGGGCGGCGCGTACGCGGACGCGCTGCTTCGGGGTGCGTCCGGCGCTTGAGGCCCGGCGCCGCTAGACGCCCGCCGCCGCTTGACGCCCAGCGCCGCTTGAGGTCGGCTCCTTGACGCCCAACGCCTGAGGGCGCCTCAGCGGCGGCTGCCGCCCGGGGCCGCGTCGCCGGCGCCGACGCCCGTCACCCGGTAGCCCTTGACACGCTTGCCGACCGGCGCGCCCGTACCGGCCCAGTCGGTCCGTACCCACAGCAACTGGTCCTCACGGCGCTCGCGCCGCCCCAGCCAGCCGGCCTTGAGCCAGAGCCCGGCACCCGCGCCCGCCAGGGCGAGACCGCCGGCGGCGGGCAGCGCCAGCGAACTCGCGACGGCGGCCAGGAAAGCGGCCAGCAGCCACCAGCGGTGCGCCCGCCGCCAGTTCCGCGCGGTCACGGCGCGGTCCTGGAGGAAGTCGTACGTGCCGGCCCGCTCGGCACGCTCCGCCCACGCGGTGTACCGGCCGCGCCGCACGAGGGCGACAGCGGCGGCGCACACCACGAAGAGCACGGCCCCCGCGTAGACGCCGATCCTGCGGCCGGTCAGCCCGGGCAGCAGCACGCCCACCGCGGCGGCCGCCACCCCGAGCCACCACAACGGGACCGCACCGGCCCGTACGATCACTGCCACGCGTGCCAGAGACTGCCCTCCACGCCCCACTGCCCGCCTCCTCATACCTGGAGCCTCGTACCGGCCCGTACTGGCAAGTTTGGCGGGCAGACTAATGACGTTCTCTGAACATTTCCTGAGAACGGCGAGATTCCAGCAGGCTTCGGCCACGCCGGGACCGGTCCGGCACCCGGCCGACCACCCGGCACCCTGCCGACGCCCCGCCCCCGCTACTCCGGCTACTCCCGCTACTCCGCGAACAGCCCCCGTGCCGCCGCCCGCGCGTCGAACTCCTCCAACCGCGCCTGCGCCTCCGGCAGCCCGTCGCACATCGCCTCCAGCAGCATCCGCCCCAGCAGCATCGGCGCGCACGCCGTGTCGAAGGCGAGCCCGGTGCCGACGGCCGCCGGGATCAGCAGATCGCTGTGCTTGGCGACGGGCGCGAAGGCCGAGTCGGCGACCGTCACCACCGTCAGCCCGGCCGCCCTGGCGTACGCCAGCGCGTCCACGACCTCCTTGGGGTGGCGCGGCAGCGCGAAGCAGAGCAGGGTGCTCGCACCCGCGCCGCGCGCGCCGTCGATCCGGTCGGCGAGCATCGTGCCGCCCTCGTCGAGCAGCCGTACGTCCGGATGGACCTTGGCCGCGAAGTACGCGAAGCCGCGCGCCTGCGAGGACGCGGCACGCAGCCCGAGCACCGGCAGCGGACGGGAGGCGGCGAGGAGCCGGCCGGCCCGTTCGACGGGACCGGGGTCGGCGAGCAGCTCGGCGAGCTGCCGCAGATTCTCGATCTCGCCGCGTACGGCCTGCTGGTACTCGTTGCGGTCGGCCTCGCCCGCCGTCGGCGTGCCGGGCGCGACCTCGCGCAGATGCCTGCGCAGGGCCGGATAGCCGTCGAAGCCGAGGGCCACCGCGAAGCGCGTGACGGACGGCTGGCTGACTCCGGCCAGTTCGGCGAGTTCGACGCTGGACAGGAACGGCGCGTCCCCGGCCCGCCGCACCATGCTGTGCGCGATGCGCCGCTGGGTGGGGGTCAGCCGGTGGCCCTCGAAGAGCTGCTGAAGTCGGGCGGCAGGGCTGTCGCTCATGCGATCCCCCTTGTCTGATCGGTACTCGTGCGGGTGGTGGCGGCGATGCTCGTACGCGCGGACTCGGCGGCCAGTTCGGTGAACCGGTCCAGCAGCGCGGCCGCCGCCGTCACATCATCGGTCAGCGGACGGTCGCCGACCTCCTCGTCGAGTACGGTCTCGGCCAGCGCGAAGGCCTGCCCGGCCGGCAGTCCGGGCTCGGGACGGAGTCCGCGCTGGCGCAGGGCCCGTACGGCGGCGACGAGTTCGCAGCCGACGACCAGCCGGTACGCACTCCCCGCCCGCAGCGTCTGACGCGCCGCCAGCGAGGCGAAGCTGGCCTGCTCCTCCACGCCCCGGGACAGTACCGCGTGGCCCAGCGAGGCGGGCGCCGAGTACGCCCGCAGATCACCGAGGGCCGCCCCGGCCGCGTATTCCAGGATCATCACACCGGAGCTGGCCGGCTCGGCGTCGGCGAGGAAGGGCCGCAGCCGGGTGAGGGCGGGCTCGTTCAGCGCGGAGAGCCGGGAGGTGGACAGCCGCGCGGTCTGCACCAGCGAGAGCCTGAAATGGTCCAGCGCCAGGGCGAGTTGGGCGAGATAGAAACCGCCGTGGTGGTACGCGGCGGGCACCGGGTCTGCCTCCGTGCCCGGACAGATCAGCGGGTTCTCGGCAGCCGAGTTGATCTCGACGGAGAGGACGCGCTCCAGCGCGTCCGCGGCGTCGCGCGCGGGACCGTGTATCTGTGGCACGCAGCGGAAGCCGTACGGGTCCTGGATCCGGCCCAGCGGCGGGCCCGGCCGCTCGGGGGCGCCGAGATAACGCCGCATGTCGGCGGCGACGGCGTACGAGCCGGGGTGGCGGCGGGCGGCGTGCACGGGCTCCGCGTACGCCTCGTACGAACCGTCGACGGCCAGCAGGGAGAGCGCGGCGACCAGTTCGGTGGCGGCCACGAGGCCGCGCAGCTCGTGCAGGGCGAGGGCGGACTGACCGAGGGTCAGGGCGTTGCTGCTGATCAGAGCGAGGGCGTCATTGTTGTCCAGCGGCTGGGGCGCCGGGACCTGCCGGCCGCCATCGGCCGGAACCCGCCCGCCACGTTCGACCGGGCCCCGTTCGCCACCGCCGCCGGCCGCGTGGCCGTGCCGCCCGCCGTACTCCCGGTATCCCCCGTACTCCCCGTACTCCCACGCCTGCTCCCACGGGTGTTCCCCGACGAGCGCGAGGCCCATCTGCGCGAGGGCCGCGATGTCGCCCGTGCCGACCGAGCCGTACTCGTTGACGACCGGGTACGCGCCGGACTCCAGCGCCTCGCACAGCGCGGTGACGACGGTCGGGCGCAGCCCCGCGCCGCCGGCCAGAAGCTGATTGGCCCGTACGGCGAGCATGGCGCGGACCTGCCGGGCGGGCAGGGGCTCGCCGATGGCTCCGGCATGGCTGCGCAGCAGCCGCAGCCCGTGGTCGGCGGCGGCCTCGGTGGGCACGGCCTCGGTGCGGTTGGCGCCGACGCCGGTGGAGCGCCCGTACACCCGGCCCGAGGCCGCCAGTTCGCGGGCGGCGTGCCAGCTCTGCTCGACGCGCTTCATCGCCTCGGTGCCGGGTACGGGACGTGCGGCGCCGTCCGCGAGCCGGACGACATCGGCGACCGGGAGGCTCTGTCCGTCCAGAACGACGAGGGAGGTCCCTGCCGGGGCAGGTGCATGCCCACTCGACGGGTCCACCATGTGGGACGACATCATGCGCGAACGCCTCCATTCCGGACGTTACATCTCACCCCGCGACCACCAGTAACGAGTGATTTACCTCGGGGCATTGACAATCTATTCAGCCACCAAGAACTCTGCATGACTATATGCAGGCCGGGCAAGGGACGACTGATGATCAGATTCGACGCGGTGAGCAAACGCTTCCCCAACGGCACCACGGCGGTTCACGACCTCACCCTGGAGTTTCCGGAGGGCGGGATCACCGTCCTGGTCGGTTCCTCCGGATGCGGTAAGACCACCACGCTCCGCATGATCAACCGGATGGTCGAGCCCACCTCGGGCACCATCCGGCTGGGCGGCCGGGACGTCCTGGAGCAGGACGCCGCCGAACTGCGGCGCGGTATCGGCTATGTCATCCAGCAGTCGGGGCTCTTCCCGCACCGCACGGTCCTCGACAACATCGCGACCGTGCCGCTGCTGCTGGGCTGGGGCCGCAGAAAGGCCCGTACGAGAGCGGCGGAGCTGCTGGAGACGGTCGGGCTGACGGCGGAGGCGGGCAAGCGCTACCCGCACCAGCTCTCGGGCGGCCAGCAGCAGCGGGTCGGGGTGGCCAGGGCGCTGGCGGCCGATCCGCCGGTGCTGCTGATGGACGAGCCGTTCGGCGCGGTGGATCCCGTCGTGAGGACCCAGCTCCAGGACGAACTGCTGCGCCTCCAGAAGGAGCTGAACAAGACCATCGCCTTCGTCACGCACGACATCGACGAGGCGGTACGCCTCGGCGACCGGATCGCGGTGTTCCGTACGGGCGGGCATCTCGTCCAGTGCGCCTCGCCCGCGGAGCTGCTCGCCCGTCCCGCCGACGGATTCGTCGCGGACTTCCTCGGCGCGGAGCGGGAGCTGAAGCTGCTGTCGCTGACGACACTGGCCGAGGTGCCGGTGGAGCGGGCGCGGGTGGTACGGGAGGGGGAGCCGGCGCCGCGGGCGGACGGCGGGCCGTATCTGGTGGTGTCGGCGGGGAACGAACCACTGGGCTGGCTCGATCCGGAGCCGGGCGGCTCCGGGGTGCCGGTGCCGGTGCGGCCACTGCGTGACACGGACTCGCTGCTCGCCGCGCTGAACGAGTCGATCGCGTCCCCGACGGGGCTGATCGCGCGCGTCGACGCCAAGGGTGTCCTGACGGGGGTCACCGCGCGCGAAACGATCCACGAGCACGCGGGACGGAGCCATCGCGAGGCGTCGAAGGGGACGGCGGAAGCAGCCGCACCCCCGGAAGCAGCCACGCCCCCGGGGGCCGGCACCAGCACCGGCCCGACCCGGGGCGGGGCCGTATGACCTTCGAATGGGGCTGGATATCCGATCACGAGGGCGATCTGGCCACCCTCACCCTCTCCCATCTCCAGGCCGCCCTCACCGCCGTACTCCTCGGTCTGCTGATCTCCCTCCCCCTCGCCGTCCTCGCCCATCGCGTGCGCCCCCTGCGCGGCTTTCTCCTCGGGCTCTCCAACGTCCTGTTCACGATCCCGTCCATCGCCGTCTTCGTCCTCCTGCTGCCGGTCTCTGGGCTGACCAGGACCACCACCGTCATCGGCCTGACCATCTACACCCTGGTCGTACTGCTCCGGAACACGGTCGAAGGACTCGACTCCGTGCCCGCCAAGGCCCGCGAGGCCGCGATCGCCATGGGCACCGGACCGCTGCGCACGCTCCTCACCGTCGAACTGCCGCTGGCGCTCCCGGTGATCATGGCCGGGGTACGGATCGCCACCGTCATGTCGATCTCGCTCGTCAGCGTCGCCACATACATCGGCGACGGCGGCCTCGGGCAGCTCTTCACCGACGGTTTCCAGCGGGACTTCCCGACCCCGGTGGCGGTGGGCGTGGTGCTGACCCTGCTGCTCGCACTGGTCGCGGACACGCTGCTGGTGGCCGTGCAGTACGTCCTCACCCCCTGGCGGAGACAACCCGGGCGGGCCGGGCGGCAGGCGCGCCCGGCGCGCGGAAGCGCCTGACACACCATGTACGAACTCCTCAAGGACCTGGGCGCCTGGCTGGTGTCGGGCGAACAGTGGACGGGCCCGGACGGCATCGGGCACCGCCTCGCCGAACACCTCCAGTACTCCCTCCTCGCGACCCTGATCGCCGCGGCGATCGCGCTGCCGCTGGGCCTGCTGATCGGGCACACGGGCCGGGGCGCGTTCCTCGCGATCAACCTCGCCTCGTTCGGGCGGGCCCTGCCCACGGTCGGCCTGGTCGTGCTGGTCTTCCTGGCCAGCGGTCTGTCCATGACACCGGTGTACGTGGCGCTGGTCGCCCTCGCCGTCCCGTCCATCGTGACCAATACGTACGCGGGGATGTCCGCCGTCGATCCCGAGGTACGGGACGCCGCGCGCGGCCAGGGCATGCGCGGCCACCAGGTGCTGTTCCGGGTCGAGATCCCGCTCGCGCTGCCGCTGATCATGACCGGGCTGCGGCTGGCGCTGATCCAGGTGGTGGCGACGGCGACCATCGCCGCGTACGTCAGCTTCGGCGGGCTCGGACGGTACGTCTTCGACGGCCTGGCCCAGCGCGATCTCGTCCAGGTGCTGGGCGGGGCGGTGCTGGTGGCGGTCGTCGCCGTCGTGCTGGACCTGGCGCTGTCGGGCCTTCAGCGCTTCCTGTTCCGCCACCGCACCGCCGCGTAGTCCTCCGCCGCCGCTTGGTCCACCGCGGCCCGGCCCGCCACCACACCGCCGTTCGTACCGCTGCCCGTACCGCCGTTCGTACCGCCGCTCAGGGAGACGACTCCGATGACCTCGCCCAACTCTCCGAAATCAGCAGACCCACAGAACACACCGAAGTCACCGAACTCACGGAACTCACCGGACTCGCCGAACTCACCGACCACGCGCAGGACGGTCCTGGCCGGTCTGTTCGCGGCGGCCTCCGTACCCCTACTGGCCGCGTGCAGCACCGGCATCACCTCCCTGGACGGCCAGAACACCGGTGGCGGCGGCGCGGCCGGTTCCAGCGCGGGCGCCGTCACGATCGGCACGGCCAACTTCACCGAGAACCAGATCCTGGGCTTCCTCTACGCGGCCGTCCTCGAAGCCGCCGGCGTGAAGACGACCGTCCGCCCCAACCTCGGCACCCGCGAGATCCTCATCCCCGCGCTCAAGGGCGGCGACATCGATCTGCTTCCCGAGTACCAGGGCGCGCTGCTCCACTACCTCGATCCGAAGGCGACCGCGACGGAGGAGGGCGAGATGCAGAACGCCCTCGCCATCGCCCTCCCGGCCGGCCTCCAGGTCCTCCCGTACGGCCAGGCGGAGGACTCCGACGCCTTTGTCGTCACCCGCGAGACCGCCGACAAGTACGGCCTGGCCACCCTGGCCGACCTCAAGAAGCGCGACGGGCAGCTCGTCATCGGCGCCGCACCGGAGGTCAAGACACGGGTGGTCGGCGTGGTCGGGCTCAAGGACGTGTACGGAGTGGAGTTCAAGGAGTTCAAGTCGCTGGACTCCTCGGGCCCGCTGGTCAAGGCGGCGCTCAAGAAGGGCGACGTCGACGTCGCCAACCTCTTCACCACGGACACCGACATCGCGACCGAGGGCTGGGTGGTCCTGGCCGACCCCAAGAACCTCGTCCCGGGCCAGCACGTCGTCCCTCTCATAGCCGACCGCAAGGCCGACCCCACGGTCCGCAAGGCCCTGGCCCGGCTGGGCAACGCCCTCACCACAGAGGCCCTGACCGAACTCAACCGCCAGGTGGACAAGGACAAGAAGGACCCCGAGGACGTGGCCCGGAGCTGGGCCACGGCCCACGGCCTGACCAGGAAGTGACCGCCCCGGACGGGCACGGACCGACCCGGCCGGACCGGTGCGGACCGACCGGGCCGGGCTGGTGCGCACCGGGCCGCGCTGGTGCGGACCCGAAGGAATGTCGGGGGTTAGCCCCAATGACCCGGGGGCGGGGGTGTTCGTACCGTGGCGGGTATGGAAGCCCGCGACCCTGAGCTGAAGAAGGAACTCGACGCCACCCTACGGGCGCGTCATGACCTGGGGGCGGAGTACGAGCCCGCGCTCGTCGAGTCGTTCCTGGAGAAGATCGAACAGCGCCTGGACGGCACGGTCGACGTCCGTGTCCGGCGTGAGATGGCCGAGCGGCAGATGGCCGCCGCCCGGGGTACGGGCAAGCCCGGCTCCGGTGAGGGGTTCGGGGAGCGCTTCGGGTTCGGCGTGATCTCGCTGATCCTCGCCATCCCGCTCTCGGCCATCGCCGCGGTGAACGCCGACCTCCCGGGCCTGCTCGTCTGCTGGCTCGGCATCTTCGGCGTCAACGCCGTCCATGCCTCCCGTGGCCTGCCCTGGATACCCCGCAGGCGCCGCCGCTCCTCCGACTGGGAGGAGTGAGCGAGGAGTGAGCACAGAGGTGAGCACAAGAACGGGCGCGGTACGGGCGCGAAAGAGATAGTCGCGGGGACCGCCGCACCCCCGTTACCGGGGGGCGGGACGACGGCGGTCCCCGCGAGGGACACGGTCCGGGTCAGGGCCGGTGTACGTGTCCGGGCGTCCATGGAGGTCCGGGAGCCGCTCCGGAGGTCCTTGACGCCGACAACGACTACTGTGCAGGACGCGTGTTAAGCGGGTGCTGCGCGGACGTGTCGCGCTCGTACCACTTTCGCGGATACGCGCCACCGCCCATTGCACCACCCGCCACGCAACCGGCGAGATCAGGCCTTGGACAGATACGCCAGCAGATCCTGCCTGCTCACAACCCCTGTCGGCTTCCCCTCAACGAGGACGATCGCCGCGTCAGCGCCGTCGGAACCGCTCAGCGCCGCCATCAGATCCGCCACCGGCTCGCCCGAGCCGACCTGCGGCAGCGGCGAGGACATGTGCTTCTCCAGCGGGTCGCCGAGCGACGCCCGCTGGGTGAAGAGCGCGTCCAGCAGGTCCCGCTCCACCACCGACCCGATGACCTCCGCGGCCATCACATCCGGATGCCCGGCCCCAGGCTTCACGATCGGCATCTGCGACACGCCGTACTCCCGCAGCACCTCGACCGCCTGCCCGACCGTCTCCTCCGGGTGCATGTGGAGGAGCGTCGGAATGGCGCCCTCCTTGTGCCGCAGGACATCACCGACGCTGGCCGCTCCGCCGTCCTGGTCCAGGAAGCCGTAGTCGTTCATCCACTCGTCGTTGAAGATCTTGCTGAGATAGCCGCGGCCGCTGTCCGGCAGCAGGACGACCACCACATCGTCCGGGCCGAGCCCCTCCGCGACCCGCAGCGCCGCCACGACCGCCATTCCGCAGGAGCCGCCGACGAGCAGGCCCTCCTCCTTGGCCAGCCGCCGGGTCATCTGGAAGGAGTCCTTGTCGGACACGGCGACGATCTCGTCCGTGACCGTACGGTCGTACGCGGTCGGCCAGAAGTCCTCGCCGACGCCCTCGACCAGATAGGGCCGCCCGGAGCCGCCGGAGTAGACCGAGCCCTCGGGGTCGGCGCCCACGATCCGTACCCGGCCGTCACTGACCTCCTTGAGGTAGCGGCCGGTGCCGGAGATCGTGCCGCCCGTACCGACGCCCGCGACGAAATGGGTGATCCGCCCGTCCGTCTGCGTCCACAGCTCGGGGCCGGTCGTCTCGTAGTGCGAGCGCGGGTTGTTCGGGTTGCTGTACTGGTCAGGCTTCCAGGCCCCCGGCGTCTCCCGGACCAGCCGGTCGGAGACGTTGTAGTACGAGTCGGGGTGCTCGGGGTCGACCGCCGTGGGGCAGACCACGACCTCGGCGCCGTACGCCCGCAGGACGTTGATCTTGTCCGTGGAGACCTTGTCAGGGCAGACGAACACGCATTTGTAGCCCTTACGCTGCGCCACGATGGCGAGACCGACGCCGGTGTTGCCGCTCGTCGGCTCGACGATCGTGCCGCCGGGCCGCAGTTCACCGCTCTCCTCGGCGGCTTCGATCATGCGCAGGGCGATCCGGTCCTTGACCGAGCCGCCGGGGTTGAAGTACTCGACCTTGGCGAGGACGGTCGCCTGAATGCCTGCGGTCACGCTGGTGAGCTTCAGCAGGGGGGTGTTGCCAACCAGACTGATCATCGAGTCGTGGAATTGCACCGTAGTCTCCGGGGTCTCCGTGATGGTGCGGCCAGGGTATGCGTACGCGGGCGAGATTGGGCGGCAGTCCCCGCGGGGCAGTTAGCTGGTGTGCGTACGTACCCATACTCGTACGTACGGCGAGTACGTACGAACGTGTGCGTACGGCGAGGAGGAGGTGACTCGGACTGTGTCGAGAGCGAGGGTGGCACGGCGGATCGCCGCGGGCGCGGCCTACGGCGGGGGCGGCATCGGCCTGCTGGGAGCCGCGGGCGTCGGAGTGGTGCTGGCGGAGCTGCAACTGGCGAAGCGGTCGGTGGGCGGCGGGGTGGCACCCGTACCGCCGAGCGGCGACGGGTGGTACGGACTGGCGTACGGGCACTCCGAGCCGCTGCGGATGGGCATGCTCGGCGACTCCACGGCGGCGGGACAGGGCGTACGGCGCGCGGGGCAGACCCCGGGGGCGCTGCTCGCCTCGGGGCTCGCGGCGGTCGCGGAGCGGCCCGTGGACCTGCGGAACGTGGCCCTGCCCGGCGCCCAGTCGGACGATCTGGACCGCCAGGTGACCCAGCTCCTGTCGGACTCGGCACGGGTCCCGGACGTCTGCGTGATCATCGTCGGCGCGAACGATGTGACGCACCGGATGCCGGCGACGCGTTCGGTGCGGTATCTCGGGGCGGCGGTACGGCGGCTGCGCACGGCCGGCGCGGAAGTGGTGGTCGGCACCTGCCCGGATCTCGGCACGATCGAGCCGGTGTACCAGCCGCTGCGCTGGCTGGCGCGCCGGGTGAGCCGCCAGCTCGCGGCGGCGCAGACGATCGTGGCGGTCGAGCAGGGCGGGCGTACGGTCTCGCTGGGCGATCTGCTGGGGCCGGAGTTCGCGGCGAACCCGCGGGAGCTGTTCGGCCCGGACAACTACCACCCCTCGGCGGAGGGATACGCGACCGCCGCGATGGCCGTCCTGCCCACGCTCTGCGCGGTGCTGGGCGTCTGGCCGGAGTCGGACCGCCTGGACGCGGCGCGCGACGAGGACATGCTGCCGGTGGCACAGGCGGCCTCGGCGGCGGCCTCCGAAGCCGGTACGGAGGTGACGGCGGCCCGCGCCCCCTGGGCCCTGCTCCGCCACCGCAAACGCCGCCACCTCCCCACCCCGACGGAAGCAACCCCGACAAAACCGAGCGAGGTACCCCGAGAGGTATGAGCCAAGTGCCGACCGAGCACGGACCCCCGGGCCACCGACACGCGCCGGGCGCCGCCCCGCCCGTGCGCGGCCGGAGCCCGGTGGGCCCGCTTCTCGGCCCCGGCGTTCCGCGCCCGGGCCTCGGGCCGATCGGTCCCGGCCCCGACCGGCCGAAGGTCCCGCAGGCCGGGACCCGGTCGCCGGGCCGCCGAGCCGGGCGCAGGGTCCGGGTCCCAGCGGATCAACCCGCCCGGGCACAGCCCGGCATACGGAACACAGGACCACGTGCCACACGTTGGGCACCGACCCGCCCGCCGCTGGGACTCGGGTCACAGCGGATCAACCCGCCCGAGCACGGCCCGGCATACGGAACGCAGGACCCCGTACCGCACGCCCGGCGTCGGCCCGCCCGCGCAGAGCTCAGCCAGGGTGTCGGCACGCCGATGCGTGGCCCCTGGTACCGGACGCCGGGCTACGGCCTGCGCACCGGCGCCGAGCGCCGCCCCGCCTGTGCGGGGTTGGAGTCCGGGGGCCCGCCCCTCGGCCCCGGCGTTCCACGCCCGGCCTCGGGCCGATCGGTCCGGCCCCCGACCGGCCGAAGGTCCCGCGGACCGGGACCCGGTCGCCGGGCCGGCGGGCCGGGTGCACGGGCCTCCGGCCCCCTCGCTCCGGTCTCGGAGGCCGCAACCCGAAGACCGGTCCCCCGGGGCCGGAGGCCGTACCCCCGGCCGCCAGCAGGTCCCGACCCCGCCCGACCCGCTGAGCAAGCGCTCAGTAAAGAGGTCCTCATCACACGACCCGCCCCGTGACCCCCGATCTACGGGCCGGTAACTTCCACCTCAGCCCGCCCTCTCTCCCTCAGGAGCCGTGATGCCCGAAGCCGTGATCGTTTCCGCTGCCCGCTCCCCCATCGGCCGGGCCTTCAAGGGGTCGCTCAAGGAGGTGCGGCCCGACGATCTCACCGCCACGATCATCCAAGCCGCGCTCGCCAAGATCCCCGAGCTGGATCCGCGCGACATCGACGATCTGATGCTCGGCTGCGGTCTGCCCGGCGGCGAGCAGGGGCACAATCTGGGCCGGATCGTCGCCGTACAGCTCGGCATGGACCACCTCCCCGGCTGCACCATCACCCGCTACTGCTCCTCCTCCCTCCAGACCTCGCGGATGGCGCTGCACGCGATCAAGGCCGGCGAGGGCGACGTCTTCATCTCGGCCGGTGTCGAGATGGTCTCCCGCCAGGTCAACGGCAGCTCGGACGGTATGCCCGGCACCCACAACCCGCTCTTCGCCGACGCCGAGGCCCGTACCGCCGCCGTCGCGCAGAGCGAGGGCGCCGACTGGCACGACCCGCGCGAGGACGGACTCGTACCCGACGCGTACATCGCGATGGGCCAGACCGCCGAGAACCTGGCCCGCCACAAGGGCATCACCCGCCAGGAGATGGACGAGTTCGGCGTACGGTCCCAGAACCTCGCCGAGGAGGCCCTCAAGAACGGCTTCTGGGAGCGGGAGATCACGCCCGTGACGACGCCGGACGGCACGGTCGTCGCGAAGGACGACGGACCCCGCCCGGGCGTCACCATGGAGGGCGTACAGGGCCTCAAGCCCGTCTTCCGCCCCGACGGCCTGGTCACCGCCGGCAACTGCTGCCCGCTCAACGACGGCGCCGCCGCCCTCGTGATCATGTCCGACACCAAGGCCCGCGAGCTGGGGCTCACCCCGCTGGCCCGGATCGTCTCCACCGGGATCACCGCCCTGTCGCCGGAGATCATGGGGTACGGACCGGTCGAGGCGTCCCGGCAGGCACTCTCCCGCGCCGGGCTGACCATCGGCGACATCGATCTGGTCGAGATCAACGAGGCCTTCGCGGCCCAGGTGATCCCCTCCTACCGGGACCTGGACATCCCGCTGGAGAAGCTGAACGTCAACGGCGGGGCCATCGCCGTCGGCCACCCCTTCGGCATGACGGGCGCCCGGATCACCGGCACACTGATCAACAGCCTCCAGTTCCACGACAAGCAGTTCGGCCTGGAGACCATGTGCGTCGGCGGCGGCCAGGGCATGGCCATGGTCATCGAGCGCCTGAGCTGAGCGACGGCCGGAGCCGACCGGAGAAGGGCATATCGGCACCGCGGTCGCGGAGAGTAGCCGCACCGTCCGGAATCGGATGGATGAACCACACCGATCCCCAGTCGTGACTGAATCTCCCCCAGGATGTGACCTAGTCCCGGGGGTGATTTGTTTGTCCAGGTCAGCGCCACAATGAGGCTAAACAGCAGGCCCAAAGACCTGTCCATTTCGTGACGTAATGCACTGACAGTGGGATCCCGCCCACGACAAGCTGAGGTAGGAAGTCGGGGGTATCGATCGGAACGGGAGTAGTCAGTGAGCGCCATGTCTCTTGCCCTGCTGCTGACCACAGCCGCCGCCACCGGCGTGGGCGTCGCCGCCCTCCATGCCGCCCACGGGCTGCGCAGGCAGGTCAGTGCCCTGCGTGGCGAACTGGCCGCGGCGAACCCGGGCGGTCCCACCGCCTCCGTACCGCAGGCCCGAAGCGCCGCCCATGCCAGCCATACCGACGCCATACGCACCGCCGTGGCCGAGGCCCTCGCCGAGGAGCGCGAACGCGAGCTGGCCGAGGCGCGCGCCTTCTGGGCCGCGCAGGAGGCGCGGGACGCCGCGGACACCCCCTCGCTGCTGGGCGGGCTCGGCGGTCTGGGCGCCGAGGACGGGCCGTTCTACGTACCGCGTCAGATGGACTTCGTGGGTCTTGAGTCCCTGGACCTCGAAGCCGCCGAGGCGCTGGACGAGTTCACCGGCTATCCGGACCTCAGCGGGATCAACAGTGAGATCAACGAGGTGAGCGAGGTCAACGAGGTGAGTGGTGTGGGCGGTACGGGTGGTGTCGGCGAGGCCGGCGAGTTCACGGAGGACTCACCGGAGCTGGCCGCCGCCCGGCGCAGGCACCCCTCGCACCCCGACTTCGTACCGGTGCAGACGCCCGTCGTCACCGACCACGAGCGCACCATCACCCGGCTCGAAGAGCTGGCGGAGACCCGTACCGCGCTCGCCGACGTACGGCCCGGCCCGCTGGGCACGCTCGACGTCTATGTGTTCGCCGACGGTACGACGCTCTGTATGACCCCCGGCCATCGCGAGACCGCCGAACGGCTCGCCGAGGCGGTGCGCGCGGGCGACGCCCCGTATCTGCTGGGCGGATCGGGGGTCTCCGGCGCGTACACCCTGACGTTCTCGTACGGCGGCGGTTCGGACCGGCACGCCGACGGCGGCGGCGAGGAGTCCGGCGAGCACGTCTACGTCCTCGCGGACCGCGTCATCGCCTCGCTCTGACCATCACCCGCACGAGTGCACGGCCCGCGGGCGACTGCACGGCCCGCGGCCCGCTGTCGGGCCCGCTGTCACAGCGTCACACGGCGCGCCACCCGCTCGACCGACCGTACGGCCTCGTCCAGTTCCTCCACGGACGGGGCCGTCCGCAGTGCCTCGGCCAGATCCCCGGCCGCGACGGTGAGCTGGTCCGCGACCGCGAACACCCCCGCGTCCGGCATGATCCGCGGCTCCTCGCCCGGAGCGTCCAGCCGCTGGGCGCGTACGGACAGTTCCCTGGCCAGAGCCAGTGCCTCGGCCGCCGCCCCGCGCCGGAGCCGGCTCTGCGGAGCGGCCCGCAACCGGTCGGCGAATCGGTCCACGGCGGCCGTCAGCGACGTTGTATCGAGCACGCCGCCGACCCTACGCGCCAGGGACGCGCTGGGCCCCTGCCGGTCCCGCCCGATGGCGTCCGGTGCCGCCAACGGCTACGGGACTGTTGCCAACAGGCCAATGCTCGGGCACGGTGGCGTTAAGGACCAGTACGCGCAGAGCGTCCGGAGGCGCCGATGTCCCTTGTCTTCTCCGAAGAAACCCATCGCAACATGCTCTCCCGCATCCCTCATTGCACCGGTCGAGAGATCGCCGACTGGCTGCGCGCCGTCGAGGAAGGCCCCGCCCTCATCCGTTTCGAGGAGAAGGTGAGCTGGCTGAGGAGCGAGCACAACCTCGCCTATGGACACGCGAAGGCGATCGTCCATGAGTACGACCTGAGGCGGGCGGCCCGCCGCCTGCTCTGAACCGGCCGGTCAATGGACAGACAGCGGAAGGGGCCCGCGGGCTTGTCGCCCACGGGCCCCTTCCTCCTGGTCTGTTGCCGCGTCAGTCGTTGCCCTGCAGGATCGACAGCACCCGCAGCATCTCCAGGTAGATCCACACCAGCGTCAGCGTGAGGCCGAAGGCCGCAAGCCAGGACTCCTCGCGCGGAGCGCCGTACGCGATGCCGTCCTCGACCTGCTTGAAGTCGAGCGCCAGGAAGCACGCGCCGAGGATGATCCCGATGATGCCGAAGATGATGCCCAGACCGCCGCTGCGGAAGCCGAGGCCGTCACCACCGCCGAAGACGCTGAACAGCAGGTTGACGGCCATCAGGAGCAGGAAGCCCATGGCCGCGGCCATCACGAAGCCGTAGAAGCGGCGGGTGACCCGGATCCAGCGCATCTTGTACGCGAACAGCACACCGGCGAAGACCGCCATCGTGCCCATGACCGCCTGCACCACCACGCCCGGCGCGATGTACGTGCTCACCGCGCTGCTGATGACGCCGAGGAAGACGCCCTCGAAGGCGGCGTACGCGAGAATCAGCGCCGGAGTCGGCCGGCGCTTGAAGGACTGGATCAGCGAGAGGACCATCGCGACCACGGCGGCGCCGATCGCGATGCCGTAGGACTTGCCGAGGTTGGCCTCGTCGACCGGCAGAAGGACCCACGAGAGAACCGCCGTGAGGACGACCGTGCCCAGCGTCATGCCGGTACGGGTCACGACGTCGTCGATCGTCATGACGCCGGTGCGCGCGGGCGCCTGCGGGCCCGCACCGTACGGAGCGCCCTGCTGCGGGGCGTACGGGTTGGTCGCGTACGGGTTGGTTCCTACGGCGGGGCCCCCGGCCGGCGCCGCGTTGAAGCCCGCGGGACCGTTGTCGCGGCTGAAGCCCCGTCGCGAGAAGACCGGGTTGCTGCTCCTCATCTCACTCCTCCATGGCCACCCTGCGCGGCCTTGCCACAAGAGTAATAGGGACGCAAAGGGTACGCCCTAGTGCTGGGGGAGGATCTTTCCGGGATCGTGACGTCACACCGGCCCCGCGTGCCCCGCGCACCGGCCGTTCCGGGGGCCGGAGGCACACCGCCGGGAGCGTGTCCGGAACGTCGGAAGTGTGCCCGGAACCGGACTTGAACCGGTACGCCCCCGAGGGGCAGCGAGGTTTAAGCTCGCCGTGTCTGCATTCCACCATCCGGGCACGCGCGAAGCCGCGTTGGCACATGAGCCTATCGGGACACACCACTCGAACAGCCGAGCGGCAACCCGATGTTGTCTTATTTTATTGACGTCTGAGGGTGCGTCAGGGCACGTACGGAGCCATCCGCACATGCCGGACGCGGGTGGTCATCTCGTCCTCCGGCCCGCAGGAATGACGAAAAGTCGCCGCCCGGTCACTCATTCGGCACAGTCGCCGGTCCGCCACCGGTCCCACCGGGGGCAGCCGCCGGTCCCGGACGGGGCATGCGACTCCGGGTGAAGGTGCCTCAGGGGCGGTGTCATACCGCAGGAGGAGGGCGGCGCCCCGGCGGTCAGACCCAAGAGGGCCCCGGGAACGGGCATCGGGACGGACGACTCGCGCTCCGGCGCCCCAGAGGATGGAGGCGTTCCCACAGCGCATCCGACAGGAGAGTTCCCCCGTGACCACCACCCCGATCGCCCACCGCGCCACCGCGGTGGCCGCGCGTGCCTCCGAGCTGTCGAAGGTCTATGGACAGGGCGAGACCCAGGTGGTCGCCCTCGACCGGGTCACCGTGGACTTCGTCCAGGGCGAGTTCACCGCGATCATGGGGCCGTCCGGCTCCGGCAAGTCCACCCTCATGCACTGCGTCGCCGGTCTCGACACCTTCAGCAGCGGGTCCGTACGGCTCGGTGACACCGAACTCTCGACGCTCAAGGACAAGCAGCTCACCCAGTTGCGCCGGGACAAGATCGGCTTCATCTTCCAGGCGTTCAATCTGCTGCCGACCCTGACGGCCCTGGAGAACATCACGCTGCCGATGGACATAGCCGGGCGCAAGCCCGACAAGCAGTGGCTCGACCAGGTGATCGAGATGATCGGTCTGGCCGGCCGGCTCAGCCACCGGCCCACCCAGCTCTCCGGCGGCCAGCAGCAGCGGGTGGCCGTCGCCCGTGCGCTGGCCTCCCAGCCGGAGATCATCTTCGGCGACGAGCCGACCGGCAATCTGGACTCGCGTGCGGGTGCCGAGGTGCTGGGCTTCCTGCGCAACTCGGTACGGGAGCTGGGGCAGACGGTCGTCGTGGTGACCCACGACCCGGTCGCCGCGTCCTACTCCGACCGGGTGATCTTCCTCGCCGACGGACAGATCGTCGACGAGATGCTCCACCCGAGCGCCGAGGGCGTACTCGACCGGATGAAGGCCTTCGACGCCAAGGGCCGTACGAGCTGACGCCAGGTCACCCGCCCTCCCTTCGCGCACCCGCGCGCTCTCCCCCGTACCTCACTCGCCCGGCCCATTCCACCAGGACTCCCACCATGTTCCGTACCGCCCTGCGCACTGTGCTCGCGCACAAGGCCAGACTGCTGATGACCGTGCTCGCCGTGATGCTCGGCGTGGCCTTCGTCTCCGGCACGCTGGTCTTCACCGACACCATCGGCAACGCTTTCCGCAACCAGTCGGCCAAGAGCTACAAGGACGTCGCCGTCGCCGTCTCGTCGCACGACAACGGCAAGAGCCCCGTCAACGGCGAGCAGAACGGCAAGGAGGAGAAGAGCCCCGGCCTGAGCGAGCAGACGCTGGAGAAGATGCGTGCCGTCGAGGGCGTCGCCTCGGTGACCGGCCGCGTCGACGGCTTCGCCGGGGTCGCCGACCCGGACGGCAAGCTCATCGGCAACGGCTGGTCCACCACCGGCGGCAACTTCGCGCCCGGCGCGGACGGCAAGGACCCCGCGTACACCTTCACCACCGGCTCGGGCCCCGTCCGCGACGACCGGATCGCGCTCGACGAGGCCACGGCCACGAAGGGCGAGTACAAGGTCGGCGACCGGGTGCGTGTCGCCACCAACGGTCCGGTACGGGAGTTCACCCTCGCCGGAATCTTCACCACCGAGGACGGCGCGGTCAACGCGGGCGGCAGCCTCGTGCTCTTCGACACCGCCGTCGCGCAGAAGCTCTATCTGGAGCCCGGCTACTACCTGAACGCCACGGTCACCGCGGCGCCCGGCGCCTCCGACAGCGCGATCCTGAGCCAGGTCAAGGGCCTGATCGGCGACACCGCCAGCGCGCAGACCGGCAAGGAGCTCGCCGACCGGCAGGCCGCGGACATCGAGTCGGGGCTCTCCGCCCTCAATCAGATGCTGCTCGCCTTCGCCGCCATCGCCCTGTTCGTCGGGGTGTTCCTGATCTCCAACACCTTCACCATGCTGGTCGCCCAGCGCACCAAGGAGCTGGCTCTGCTGCGCGCCGTCGGCGCCTCCCGCCGCCAGGTCAAGCGCTCGGTGCTGGCCGAGGCGGCGGTCGTCGGCGTGATCGCCTCGGCGGTCGGTTTCCTGCTCGGTCTCGGTCTGGCCGGCGGACTGGGGTCCGTGATGAGCGCGTTCGGCGCCCGGATGCCCGCAGGGCCGCTGGTGGTCTCGCCGACCGCGGTCGGCGCGGCCTTCGCGGTCGGTGTGCTGATCACCCTGCTCGCCGCATGGCTGCCCGCCCGCAGGGCCGCGAAGATCCCGCCGGTGGCGGCGATGAGCAGTGTGCACGCGGTGGCCACCACGCGGTCGCTGGTGGTACGGAACTCGATCGGCGGGGTGCTGACCCTGCTCGGCGCGGCCCTGATCGTCGGGGGCGCGGCGGCGGGCGCCGACAACGGCCGGCTGCTGATCGGCGGCGGCGCGTTCCTGACGATGATCGGTGTCATCGTGCTGATCCCGCTGCTCTCGCGGCCCGTCATCGCGCTCGTACAGCCGCTCCTGAACCGGGTGTTCGGGGTCGCCGGCAAGCTGGCGGGGCAGAACGCGGTCCGCAATCCGCGCCGTACCGGAGCCACCGCCTCCGCACTGGCCATCGGGCTCACCCTCGTCACCGCTCTCACGGTGATCGGTGTCACCATCGGCCAGGCCGTGGACAAGATGACCACGGACAACATCAAGGCCGACTACATGGTCACCATGGCGAGCGGCGGCCCGCTGGACCAGTCGGCGGTGGCCGCGCTGGAGAAGGCCCCCGGAGTGACCGCGGTCTCCCCGCAGCAGGCCACCTCCCTGGAGATCAAGGGGCAGTTCCGCGCCGCCTCCGGGGTCACCCCCGGGGACATCGAGCAGGTCTTCACCTTCAACGGCGTCTCCGGTTCGCTGGACTCCCTGAAGGACGGCGCGATCGCGGTCGCCGACAAGAGCGCCGAGTCCAACGGCTGGAAGGCCGGGGACACCGTCGAAGTGACGTACCGCGACGGCGAGTCCGCCCGGCTGAGGATCGGCGCGGTCTACGAGTCGAACGAGTTCCTCTCGCCGGTGCTGGTCCCCCGCGATCTGATCGCCCCGCACGAGACCAAGCCGTACATTCCCGAGGTCTGGGTGAAGATGGACGGGGGCGCGAACGACGCGCATGAGCAGGCGCTGGTGGACGCGCTGGGCGACAACCCGGGCATCGACTTCAAGGACCAGCAGGACATCAGGAACACCTTCGGCGGCTTCATCAACACCGCGCTGAACATCATGTACGGCCTGCTGGCCATGGCCCTGATCATCGCGGTCCTCGGAGTCATCAACACCCTGGCGATGTCGGTCTTCGAGCGGCAGCAGGAGATCGGCATGCTGCGGGCGATCGGCCTGGACCGCGGCAAGGTCAAGCGGATGATCCGGCTGGAGGCCGTGGTGATCTCGCTCTTCGGCGCGGTGATCGGGGTGGGGCTCGGGTCCTTCCTGGCCTGGGCGGTCGGCGAGACCTTCAAGGACGATGTGCCGGGGTACGCCCTGGTCATCCCGTGGGACCGGATCGGGATCTTCCTGGTGCTGGCCGGGGTCGTGGGGGTGCTGGCCGCGCTCTGGCCGGCGCGCAGCGCCGCGAAGCTGAACATGCTGACGGCGATCAAGACGGAGTAGGCGCGGAACAGCGGAACAGCGGAACAGCCGGCGGCCGGTACCAGGCGCCGACGGACCGCGCGCGGTACGAAGGGCCGGATCCCCGTGCGGGATCCGGCCCTTCCGGCTGTGCCCCCGGCCGGCGCCCCCTTGGCTAAGCCCCCCAGACGCGGGCGCGCCGCGGCATCCCGGAGACCCCGCTCTCCGGGGTCTTCACGGCCAGGATCTGGTTGACGCCGATCCTGTTGTGCTCGAAGGAGACCGCGGAGGCGGCCATGTAGAGGCGCCAGACCCGGGCGCGGCCGGGGGAGGTGGTCCGTACCGCTCGGTCCCAGTGCTTCTCCAGGTTCGCCACCCAGCGGCGCAGGGTCAGCGCGTAGTGCTCGCGGATCGACTCCACGTCGCGGACCTCGAAGCCCGCCTCCTCCAGCGTGGCCACGGTCCGCCCGAGCGGGGCCAGTTCGCCGTCGGGGAAGACGTACGCGTCGATGAACTCGTCGATGCGGTAGGCCTCTTCGTCCGGTTCCGGACGGCGGGCGATCTGGTGGTTGAGCAGCCGTCCGCCCGGCTTGAGGAGGGCGTGGAGATCGTCGGCGTACTCCCGGTAACGGACGGAGCCGACATGTTCGGCCATGCCGATGGAGGAGATCGCGTCGTACGGGCCGTCCCTGACGTCCCGGTAGTCCTGGACGCGGATCTCGATCAGGTCGGCCAGCCCCTCCTCCGCGACGCGTTTGCGCGCGTAGGTCGCCTGTTCCCGGGAGAGCGTGACCCCGGTGACGCGTACGCCGTACTCGCGGGCGGCGTGGATGGCCATCGAGCCCCAGCCGCAGCCGACGTCGAGCAGCCGCCGGCCCTCCACCAGCGCGAGCTTGCGGCAGATCAGGTCGAGCTTGTCGCGCTGTGCGTCTTCGAGGGTGAACTCCCGGCCGCCGGCTCCCTCGCCGCCGTCGTCGCTGCTGCTGCCGCCACTGCCGCCGTTGTCCCAGTAGGCGCACGAATAGACCATGGACGGGCCGAGCACCAGCTCGTAGAAGTCGTTGCCCACGTCGTAGTGGTGGCTGATCGCCTGCTTGTCGCGGCGCTTGGTGTGCAGGGCACCGGAGCGCCGCCGTACCTCCTCGGCCGGCGGGGCGGGCGGCGGCCAGGGTCCCGCGATCCGCAGCAGTTCGGCCCCGGCGGCACGCATCCGGGGGTCGCGCACGGGGTGGACCGCCTCCTTGGAGTCCGGGCCGCGCTCCCAGAGGAACCCGGCGAGCCGGTCGAGGACCACGTACAGATCGCCGTCCACATCGATCTCACCGGCCACCCAGGCGCGGGCGAGCCCCAGCTCGCCCGGCTTCCACAGGAGCCGGCGCAGCGCACGGCGGTTACGGATGATCAGGGCCGGGGCGTCCGGGGGACCCGATTCGCTGCCGTCCCAGGCACGGATACGGACCGGGAGCGGGGCCCCCAGCAGCTCTTCGGCGAGAGTGGTCAGCCGCAGCGCGGCGTCGGCCATGGCGCACACCTCCGTGGTGGCGAATACGGACATGCTCAACACCACGTAAACACCGGTCGGGTACGGATGCAGTCCCGGCAGCTCGCAATGGGCGGGCAAAGTGGCTGCACGCACCACACACTTTCGTCGTGGTGTGTGCCGTTTGTCCCCCGCCACGGCGTCCGGACGCGAGGCGAATCCGAGGCGGATGCGAGGCGGCCGCGAGTCGGAATACGGGGCGGACACGAGAAAGGCCGCCCGCACCACGGATGGCGGGCGGCCCTTCTCGTACTCGCATGCCGGTTGTTGTGCCGTACGCGCTGTTGGCTGCTGTGCCGTACGCGATCGCCGGATCCGGCGTCAGGCGTCAGGACGCCTTGGCCTTCTCCGGGGTCTGCGTGACGGCGGCGACGGCCGGCGGGTTGGGCTTGGCGGCCTCGTAGAACTCCTCGCGCGGAGTCTCCATCGCGCCCAGCGAGACGACCTCGCGCTTGAGGAACATCGCCAGCGTCCAGTCGGCGAAGACCCGGATCTTGCGGTTCCAGGTCGGCATGGCCAGACCGTGGTAGGTGCGGTGCATGTACCACGCGAGACGGCCGCGGAGCCTGATCTTCATCTTGCCCATGACGATCATCGCGACGCCCTTGTGCAGACCGAGACCGGCGACGGCGCCCTTGTTGGCGTGGCTGTACTCCTTCTGCGGGAAGCCCCGCATACCGGAGATGACGTTGTCGCCGAGCACCCGGGCCTGGCGCAGAGCGTGCTGCGCGTTCGGCGGGCACCAGGCGTTCTCGACCCCGGCCCGGCGGGCGGCGGCGTCCGGGACCTGGGCGTTGTCGCCGGCGGCCCAGATGTAGTCCGTGCCGCGCACCTGGAGCTTCTCGCTGGTGTCGACATGGCCGCGCGGGCCGAGCGGCAGACCGTACCGGGTGAGCGCCGGGTTGGGCTTGACGCCGGCCGTCCACACGATGGTGTTGGAGTCGACCTCCACGCCGTTGTTCAGCACGACGTGGCCGTCGACGCAGGAGTCCATACCGGTCTTGAGGTAGACCTCGACACCGCGGCTCTCAAGGTGCTCCTTGCCCCAGGTGCCCAGCTTCGGGCCGACCTCGGGAAGGATCTTGTCGGCGACATCGACGAGCAGGAAGCGCATGTCCTCGCGCTTGACGCTGGTGTAGTACTTGGCCGCGTCGCGCGCCAGGTCCTCGACCTCGCCGACGGTCTCCGCGCCGGCGAAGCCGCCGCCCACGAAGACGAAGGTCAGCGCCTTGCGGCGGACTTCCTCGTCGGTGGTGGAGTCGGCCTTGTCGAGCTGCTCCAGAACGTGGTTGCGCAGCCCGATGGCCTCCTCGATCCCCTTCATACCGATGCCCTGCTCGGCGAGACCGGGGATCGGGAAGGTACGGGAGACCGCGCCGAGCGCCACGATCAGATAGTCGAAGGGCAGCTCGTACGCCTCGCCGACCAGCGGGGCGACCGTGGCGACCTTGCGGTCCTGGTCGATGGTGGTGACTCGGCCGGTGAGCACCTCAGCCTTGGGCAGCACGCGTCGCAGCGGTACGACGACATGCCGAGGCGAAATGCTGCCGGCGGCGGCTTCGGGAAGGAAGGGCTGGTACGTCATGTACGAGCGTGGGTCCACGACCGTGACGGTCGCCTCCCCGTAGCGCATCTTCTTCAGAATGCGACGAGCTGCGTACAGGCCTACGTACCCACCGCCTACAACGAGGATCCTGGGACGCTCCGTGGTGCTCATGCCATCGAGTATCCACCCCCCTCGGAGGGGGTGCTCGTGAGCCCCTTCACAAGGTCATCGCTCTATGGTGCTACACTGCGCGGCTCACGTGATCGACATCATGCCGACCCCGGGGAACCACGCCCCCCGCCCGGTCGTTGCCCACCCCTTGTG
>NZ_LATD01000288.1 GCF_000981895.1 Streptomyces odonnellii
CCGCAGCCTCAGATCGCCGCCACGGCCGTACGAGCCCCACGAAGCACCCGATCGCCCCCACCGAGCACACCACCTGCACCAGCGCCATCGGCACCGCCGTCTCCTCGCCCGCGATCCCCACCAGCGGTGAGGCGACCGCGCCGATCAGGAACGACGACGTACCGATCAGGGCCGAAGCCGACCCCGCCGCGTGCGGCGTACGCATCAGCCCCAGTGTGTTGGTGTTCGGCAGCGCAAGCCCCATCGCGGACATCAGCAAGAACAGCCCCGCCGCGACCGGCACCAGCCCCACCTCCCCGAACACCCCGGCCGTCATCAGCAGCAGCGCCACCGCGGCGACGACGATGACCGCGAGCCCGAAGCCCAGCACCCGGTCCATGCTGACCCGGCCCACCAGCACCTTGCCGTTGATCTGGCCGGTGGCGATCAGGCCGATGGAGTTGATGCCGAAGAGCAGGCTGAAGGTCTGCGGCGAGGCGCCGTAGATCTCCTGCACCACGAACGGCGAGGCCGAGACGTACGCGAACAGCGCCGCGAAGGCGAGTCCGCCGGCCAGGGTGTAGCCGGTGAAGACCCGGTCGGCGAGGAGCCCGCGCATCGTACGGAGCGCCGCGCCGACCCCGCCGCTGTGCCGCCGCTCCGGCGGCAGCGTCTCGTGCAGCCACTTCCACACGACGAGGGTGAGGACGACACCGATCACGGTCAGGACGACGAAGATGCCGCGCCAGTCCGTGAGGCGCAGCACCTGTCCGCCGATCACCGGCGCGACGATTGGTGCGACCCCGGAGATCAGCATCAGGGTGGAGAAGAAGCGGGCCATCTCGTCGCCGTCGTACAGATCGCGTACCACCGCGCGGGAGATGACGATGCCCGCCGCGCCCGCGAGGCCCTGCAACAGGCGGAAGGCGATGAGGAGTTCGGCGTTCGGGGCCAGCGCGCAGACCGCCGTGGCCAGGACGTACACGACCATGCCGAGCAGCAGCGGCCGGCGCCGGCCCCATTTGTCGCTCATCGGTCCGACGACGATCTGACCGAGGGCCATGCCCGCCAGACAGGCGGTGAGGGTGATCTGGACCGTGGCCGCGGGGGAGCTGAGCGAGCGGGTGACCTCCGGGAGGGCAGGGAGGTACATGTCCATGGAGAGCGGGGGCAGCGCGGTGAGCCCGCCGAGTACGAGGGTGACGAGCAGTCCGGCGCGGCGCGCGGCGGCGACGGGGGCAGGAGCCGGGGCGGGCGAGGGTGTGACCGGCTGGGCTTCGACCGGCTGGCCTGCGACCGGTTGGGCGGGCACGACGGGCGCGGCCGGCATCGGCGGCGCCGGCGCCGGAGTGCTCACCCACCCATCGGATGGTATGAGCCCTTCACTCCCTATATGTCCTTCGGTGGTCCGACCGCCGTCCGGCATTCCAGTCTCCATATCGTTGAATCCTTATCTATGCTCTCAGCTCAACCGGAACGGCCGAGACCTATTAAATGGGGCAGCGATGACAGCGGGACAGAGAGCACAAGAAGCGCGGGGGCGCGCTGTGCGCTGGGGTGTACTGGCCACCGGCGGAATCGCCGCCCGCTTCACGGCCGAGGTACGGGAACTGCCCGATGCGGAAGTCGTCGCCGTGGCCTCACGCTCCGAGGCGTCCGCGAAGGAGTTCGCCGGCCGGTTCGGCATTCCGCGCGCGTACGGCGAATGGGCCGGGCTCGTGAACGATCCGGAGGTGGATGTCGTCTATGTGGCGACGCCGCACTCCGCGCACCGGACCGCCGCCGGGCTCGCGCTGGCCGCCGGAAAGCCGGTGCTGTGCGAGAAGCCGTTCACTCTCAACGTGCGGGAGGCCGAGGAACTGGTCTCTCTCGCCCGGGAGCGCGGCCTCTTCCTGATGGAGGCCATGTGGACGTACTGCAACCCCGTGATCCGGCGTCTGCTCGAGATCATACGGGACGGTGCGATCGGCGACATCCGCACGATTCAGGCCGACTTCGGCTTCCCCGGCCCCGCCGACCCCACGCACCGCCTCCGCGACCCGGCCCTCGGCGGCGGCGCCCTGCTCGACCTGGGTGTTTACCCGATCTCCTTCGCGCATCTGCTGCTGGGCGAGCCCGACCGCGTACAGGCGGAGGCGCTGCTCTCACCGGAGGGTGTCGATCTCAACACGGGGATCCTGCTGGGCTGGGACTCCGGCGCCACCGCCCTTCTGAGCTGCTCCTTGACCTCCCCCACCCCGGTCACGGCGACCGTCTCGGGCACCACCGGCCGGATCGAGATCCCCTCCGGCTTCTTCTCGGCGGACCGCTTCACCCTCCACCGCCCGGACACGGAACCGGAGGAATTCACGGCGGACGGCGGTCTGTACGGCCTCCAGTACGAAGCGGCCGAGGTCATGCGCTGCCTGCGCTCCGGCGAAACGGAATCCCCCCTGGTCCCCCTGAACGGCACCCTGGCGGTCATGCGGACGCTGGACGCGGTACGGGACCGCGTCGGCGTCCGCTTCCCGGCGGACGGCGAGAGGCGCTAGGGCGTGTCTTCAAAGTAGCGTCGTCCGCCCGAAGGGCGGGCCCGGCGGCGTCTGGTGCGTGCGATCGCAAGGCGGAGGGTCATCCTCGTACTGGACGTACTTGGATGATCCCGACAACGCGGCGAGCGTGCGTGCCAGGCGTCGCCGGGCAGACGGGACTTTGAAGACACGCCCTAGGGCCTGTTGTCCGGCCTCGGCGGCCCCCTGCGTACGCCGGCGGCCCCCCGCGTACACCGGCAGACGCCGGCGACACCGACAAACGCCGCCCACGCGCATCGGCGGGGCGGCGCCTGTCAGCGGGCGGGAGGCCGCCGAAGTGGATCAGAGGGTCACACTAAGGTCATGCTGATCAGCTCTCCCAGCACCGTCCAGTGCTGGCGGGGCCCGGAGGGGTTGCACGACTCCACGTTGACTATGCGGGTTCTCGGGTAGTCGCTGGCCAGGCACATACCGGGGTTCACCGTCGAGGAAATCGCCTCGCCGTTGATCGTCCAACGCTGGCTGGAAGCGGAGGAGTTGCACCCCTCGACATTGACGATCCGGGATCTCGGATAGTCATTGGCCAGGCACATACCGGGGTTCACGGTCGACGAAATCAATTCCCCGACGATGGTCCAACGCTGGCTGGAAGCCGAGGAGTTGCACCCCTCGACATTGACGATCCGGGATCTCGGATAGTCATTGGCCAGGCACATGTTGCCGACGGCCGGGGCCGCTTCGACAGGTGTGACGGCCACGGCGGCGGCCGACGGCAGCGCGAAGGACGTCAGTGCGAGCAGGACAGGTACGAGGAGCTTTCGAAACACGTTAGCCACGAGGCGGAACCCTTCACGATCGGCAGATCCGCATCAGCCGGGACGTATCTGCTGGTCCTGTCGCGGCCAACGGATCTGGGTGATTACGGGCCCTGAATGGTTCCCCTCGTTCTTGAAGTCATATGCGCGCGATCAACTGCCGGCACCCACGCGCGAGGGGCCTGACCGACGCGCGAGGGGCCTGTGCGCCTGCGGAAGGATCTCAGGGCCCTTCCGGGACTCGCGGCCTGCGCGCGTACAGGAACTGGTGCTCCTCCGCCCCCATGCCGGGGAAGTCGGGATGGAAGACGCTGAGCTGGTTGTGGACGATCTCCAGTCCGGCCCCGCGCAGCCGCTCAGGGTAGACCTCCGCGGGGTAACTCGTGGCGCGGATGGTCTGCCCCATCCAGTCGTACGGCGCGTCGTCCACGTCCAGCGGAACGGCGGCGAGGACGAACAGGCCCCCGGGAGCGAGCCAGTTGGCGATCCGGCCGAACGTGACGTCCAGGTCGGCGCGCGGCATCTGGTGCAGCGAGAAGAACGCGGTGATGGCGTCCCAGGCCCCCGGGGTGTCGGGCAGGGCGCGCACGTCCGACAGTTCGAAGCGGGCGGCGGGCACCTGGGCGCGGGCCAGGTCCACCATGGTCTGCGAGACGTCGTACCCCGAGACGTGGTGCCCGGCGGCCGAGATCCGCTCCGCGGTCGGCCGCCCGGTGCCCGAGCCGATGTCCAGCACCTTGGCGCCTTCGGGCAGTTCGGCCAGCAGCCAGTCGATCGCCGCGAGCTGCTCGGGCAGGTGCGCGTACGTTTCCTCGTACGTCAGCCCCAGAGCGTCGAAGGGCCGGGCGGCCTCCTCCGAGCCGTCGACCTTGCCGCCCGTTACCGGTACGGCCGGTGGTTCCTGGGTCATCGCGCGAACTCCTGTTCCGCTGGGGAGGCATGGCGGTCGCCGCACCCGGGACATCACATTGTGGAATCGCCCCACCACATCTTGTAGTCAATAACGAGCCAGCGGAGCGTCCGCGGGCGGCGGTCGGGTAGCGTGCGGGCCATGTCGAGTCCCGAGTCGGACACGGTGGGGGCTTTCGGTCACGCCGTCAGCCCCCTGAACCACTGAGTTCGCAGCCCTGTCGTCGCGCCGCGTTCCGCGGCGGGACGGGACTGCCCCTGGGCTGGCCGCGGTGACGAGAAGACCCTCTCGTTCCTCTCCTCACCTCGGAGCCACTCGATGCCTCTTCCGCTGTATCTGCTTGCCGTGGCGGTCTTCGCCATGGGCACCTCGGAGTTCATGCTCGCCGGCCTGCTGCCGGACATCGCCTCAGATCTCGATGTCACCGTCGGGACCGCAGGCCTGCTCATCTCCGCCTTCGCGATCGGCATGATCGTCGGGGCGCCCCTGGTGGCCGCGCTGTCCCGCGACTGGCCCAGGCGCTCCAGTCTTCTCGCTTTCATCCTCACCTTCGCGGCAGCTCACGCGGTGGGCGCCGTCACCACGAGTTTCCCGGTCCTGTTCACCACCCGGGTCGTCGCCGCGCTCGCCAACTCGGGGTTCCTCGCCGTGGCTCTGACGGCTGCCGCCGCGCTGGTCCCGCCCGACAAGAAGGGACGCGCGCTGGCCGTACTGCTCTCGGGCACGACGGTGGCCACGATCGCCGGTGTTCCCGGTGGGTCGGTACTCGGCACATTGCTCGGCTGGCGGGCCACGTTCTGGGCTGTCGCCGTTCTCTGCCTGCCTGCGGCCTTCGGCATCCTGAGGGCGCTGCCGACGGGACGCGCGAAGGAGGACACGAAGGAGGAGGTGACCGGCGGGCCGGCCTTGCGCGTGGAACTGGCCCAGCTCGCGAGGCCGCGGCTGCTCGTGGTGATGCTGCTCGGCGCGCTGGTGAACGCGGCGACGTTCGGAAGCTTCACCTTCCTCGCGCCCGTTGTGACCGGCACCGCCGGCCTGGGCGAACTGTGGATCTCTGTCGTCCTGGTGCTCTTCGGTGCCGGTTCCTTCACGGGCGTCACCGTGTCCGGCCGGCTGTCCGACCGGCGTCCGGGACTGGTCGTCGCGGTCGGTGGTCCGCTGCTGCTCATCGGCTGGCCGGCCCTGGCGGTACTGGCCGACGAGCCGGCCGCCCTGTTCATCCTCGTATTCATGCAGGGCGCGCTCTCGTTCGCACTGGGCAGCACGCTGATCACGCGGGTCCTCTACGAGGCCGCGGGCGCCCCCGCCATGGCCGGCTCGTACGCGACGGCGGCACTCAACGTCGGCGCCGCCGTCGGCCCCCTAGTCGCCGCGACCACCCTCGGCACAGCGGCCGGGAACCTGGGTCCGCTGTGGACGAGCGGCCTGCTCGTCGCGATCACACTGCTGATCGCGTTCCCGCTCCGCGCCATGATCGCGACCGGCCGGAACACCGAGGTGCAGCCGTGAGTGCGTGCCGTTATTTCCACGCCGATCCGCTCCGGCGCCGTGGTACGTTGCAAAACTTTGCCCCGATCGGAAGGACCGCCATGGACGCCCCCTCCCCGCACAGCCGGTTCCTCGGCGACACGCTTCCCCGCATCCAGCAGGACGCACGAGTGACCGGTGTCGCCATCACGGGGTCGATCGCGACGGGACAGCCGGACATCTACTCCGATGTCGACCTGATCGTGATCATCGACGACGAGGCGTTCGGCGCGGTCATGGAGGAACGTCTCGCACTCATCGGCTCATGGACCGCGCTTGTGTCCGGATTCACCGGGGAGCACGTCGGCGAACCCCGCCTGGTCATCGCCCTCGTCGGGCCGCCTCTCCTCCACGTCGACTTCAAGTTCGTACGGGCCTCCGACTTCGCCGAGCGCGTCGAGGACCCGTACATCCTCTGGGACCGGCACGGCCGCCTGGCCGACTCCCTCGCGGAGCGTCCGCCGACGCCCCGGTCGCTCGACCTCCAGTGGATCGAGGACCGGTTCTGGACCTGGGTGCACTACGGTGCGACGAAGCTCGGCCGCGGTGAACTCTTCGAAGTCATCAGCCTCCTCAACCATCTGCGCGAGACCGTCCTGGGCCCCCTGGCGGCCCGCCGCGCGGGCGCGGCCCCCCGCGGTGTACGCCACCTCGAATCCATCGCGCCGGACGAGGCGCGCGATCTGCGGACGACCCTGTGCGGTTACGACCGGCGCGACGCCGGCCGGGCGCTCCTCGCCGCCGTCGAGCTCTACAGGCGATGGCTCGACGGCCGATGGCTCGAAGGGCGATGGCTCGACGACGCCGGAGCGACGATCGAACGCCGACGCCAAGCCGAAGAGCTCGCCGTGCGGTATCTCCACGACGTCATCGATCAATCGGCCGGACAAGAGGCGGGGTAGCCGACCGTCGGCCGCGCCGCTAAGGGCTGTCCCGTAATCGCTGGTGGGTCAGCGCGCGGCGTCAGATGGAGGGGGTGCCTCCCGTGCCGTTCAGGCTACGGGGGAGCATCGCAAGGCGGAGGGACGTCCCCATACTGGGCGTATGGGGATGTTCCGACAACGCGGCGAGGTGCCGTAGCTGTCGTCGCGCGCCCGCCATGGATTACGGGACAGCCCTTAGCGTCGCCGCGTGGATCAGGATGAACGGCTGCTGCACGCCTCGTCGTTCGGCGCGGCGGCGGCCGCGTACGCCGAACACCGCCCGGACTATGCGCGGGCCGCGGTGCGTTGGGCGCTTGAACCCGCGCCCGGCCCGCGCGTGCTCGACCTCGGCGCCGGGACCGGCAAGCTGACCGCCGCGACGGCCGCACTGGGTGCCGAGGTCGTCGCGGTCGAGCCCGACCCGGGGATGCTGGCCGAGCTGCGCCGCTCGCTGCCGGATGTCCGTGCGCTGGCGGGCAGTGCCGAGGCGATTCCGTTGCCGGACGCTTCCGTCGACGCGGTGCTGGCGGGCAACGCGATGCATTGGTTCGACATGGCCGTCGCGGGACCCGAGATCGCGCGGGTCCTCGCGCCCGGTGGCGTCCTGGCCGGCCTGTGGAACGTCATGGACGACGAGGTCGAGTGGGTCGCCGGGCTCGCCCGGGTCGGCGGGAGCGCGGCCGTCGGCCCGCGTGACACGCCCGCCGGCTGGCGCGCCGCGACGGCCGGCATGCACCTTCCGAAGACCGGCGTGGCCGCTGCCCGGTTCGGCTCGCCGGAGCAGGCCGAGTTCCCGCACGGGCAGCGCCGTACCGCCGACTCTCTCGTCGCGACCATCGCGACGCGCGCGGGGGTGCTGGTCATGCCGGAACAGGAGCGGGAGGCCACGCTGGGCCGGATCCGCGCTTTCCTCGCGAGCAGACCGGAGACCGCCCGCGGCGAGTTCACTCTCCCGATGCGGACCGGCGTACTGCGCGTCCGGCGGCTGTGAGGCACGACGAGCATCACGTCGGTCGACGCCTGAAGGCAACACCCGGGGGACACCCGGGGGCGACACCTGCTCGGGAGCAACGCCTGCTCGGTGGAGGCGACGCCTACGGTGTGCCGGAAAGCCGGACCGGTGTGCCGGGAAGCCTCACCGTCACGCGCAGACCGCCGGCGGGGCGGGGGACGAGATCAAGAGTCCCGTCGTGGGCGCGGACGATGCTGTGCACGATGGCCAGGCCCAGCCCGACGCCGGCGTGCTCGTCGGTGCGTACGCGTTCCGTTCCGCGCTGAAAGGGTTCCGTGAGGGTCGGTACCAGCTCCGGTGCGAGCCGGCGGCCCGTGTTCTCGACCCGCAGCACGCTCGCGTCGCCGTGCGCCTCGGTGTGGACCGTCACGGTGCCGTCGGCTGGAAGGTTGTGGACGATGGCGTTCTGGACGAGGTTCGTCACCATCCGCAGCAGAAGCTCCGCGGAGCCGCTGGTCCGGGCCGCCCCGCTGCTGACGTCGAGTGTGATCCGGCGCTGTTCGGCGAGGGTGAGCAGCGTTTCGGCGGCTTCTTCGGCGATGAGGGAGAGGTCGACGTTCTCGCGGGTGAAGTTTCCGCTGTCACCCCGGCTGAGCAGCAGGAGGGCCTCGGTGAGGTCGATCGCCCGCGTATTGACGGCGTCCAGGCGTTCGATGAGTTCGCCCCGGTCCCGCGTGGGGTCCTTGCGGGCGACGTCGAGGAGCGTACGCGAGATCGCCAGCGGGGTGCGCAGTTCATGGGAGGCGTTCGCGGCGAACCTCCGCTGCTCGGCGACATGGGACTCCAGTTGTCCGAGCATCGAGTCGAACGCGTCGGAGAGTTCACGGAATTCGTCCTGGCGGCCCTGCATGCCGATCCGGTGGGACAGCGACCCCTTCTCGGCCATCCGTGCCGCATCCGTGATCCGTGTGAGCGGTGCGAGCATCCGGCCGGCGAGGATCCAGCCTCCCAGGAGCCCGAACACGAGCAGGAGGGCCATCGCCACGGCCGCGGCGGGGGCGAAGGTGTGCACAAGGAGGTAGCGGTTGGGCGAGATCCCGAGCAGGCCCTTGGGGTTGTCGGGTACGTAGCGCAGCAGGAACACCCACACCACGGCCAGCAGGAGGGAGCCGGCGACGGCGAGGAATCCCGCGTAGCTGAGGGTGAGTTTCAGTCGGGCGCTGAACCTCAGGCGGCTACGCATGGGCACTGCCATGTGTGCTGCCGGGGCCGGTGGCGTCCCTGCCGGGGCCGGTGGCGTCCGTACCGATGTCGATCCGGTAGCCGACGCCGGGCACCGTGGCGATGATCCATGGTTCGCCGAGCCGTTTGCGCAGTGCGGAGACGGTGATGCGTACGGCGTTGGTGAGCGGGTCGGCGTTCTCGTCCCAGGCCCGTTCCAGCAGCTCTTCCGCGCTGACGACCCCGCCTTCCGCGGCGACGAGGACTTCCAGCACGGCAAACTGTTTACGGGTGAGCGCGACGTAGCGTCCGTCGCGGAAGACCTCCCGGCGGAAGGGGTCGACCCGCAGGCCCGCGATCTCGCGGACCGGCGGCCGGGCGTACGCGCGTCTGCGGTCGAGCGCTCTCAGCCGCAGGACGAGTTCCCGCAGCTCGAACGGTTTGGTCAGGTAGTCGTCGGCGCCGAGCCCGAACCCGGAGGCCTTGTCGTCGATCCGGTCGGCGGCGGTGAGCATGAGGATCGGGATACCGCTGCCGGAGGCGACGATGCGCCGGGCGACCTCGTCGCCGGAGGGGCCGGGGATGTCGCGGTCGAGGACCGCGAGGTCGTACGAGTTGACGCTGAGCAGTTCCAGGGCGGAGTCGCCGTCGCCCGCGATGTCGGCGGCGATGGCCTCCAGCCGCAGACCGTCACGGACGGCCTCGGCCAGGTAGGGCTCGTCCTCCACGATCAGTACGCGCATGTCCGAAGCCTAAGCAGCACAACATATCGCGGACGTATGCGAAGGCGGCCTGTACGAAGACACTCGCACCCCGGACACCGGACTCCGGACGGACGGCTCAGCCTGCCGCCGCCAACGCGGGGTGGGGCCGGTCCGACGGCGTCTCCGCCGTGGTGCGCCACCAGCGGCGCGACGCCAGCCCGGCCAGCAGTGCACCGGCGGCGTTGACCAGTACGTCGTCCACGGAGGACACCCGGTCCAGCCGCAGGACGTACTGCGCGGTTTCGACGAGGACGGAACAGCCCGCCCCGAGGACCAGGATCCGCGGCACGGACGCCAGCGCCGCGAACCGCATCGGCGCGAAGAACCCCAGCGCCGCGAAGAGCAGCAGATTGCCGACGATCCCGCCCGTCCCCATCGTGACCAGGTCCCGCAGCGGCACCAGGCTCACCCGGGCGGGCGCGGTGCCGGCCCCGGAGCCCGGCAACATGGTCATCCACACGCACGGCACCGTCCCGTGGACCATGCCCACCTCGGCCAGCGACATCCGCCATGCCGTTGTGACACCGACGGCACGCCGCCGACGCGCCAGAGCCCACACCACCAGCGCGGCCAACGGCAGTGTGAACACCGTGATGAACACCACGCCGTTGAACGTGTCGAAGCAGCCGTGCCACCGCCCGGCCATGCACCGCGGAGCGGACATCATGAGCGGCCGCCGCACAACAAACAGGACACCCACCAGCCCGAGGACCGCCAGACCAAGAAGCACGTTCCCACGCGCGCGGCGGGAAGGTGCTGACAGGGATGCGTTGTGGTTCACCCCCCCATTGCACCCGGAGCCCCGTTGCGCCAACGTATCCGATTTTCAATACACCCGCGATACACGGCCCCCGCAGCGCCAAGGAACGGCGGCCGAGCGGTGAGCCGGCCGCGCCGCGTCACAGGTATCCCGTCAGCCGACCGATCCGTCTCGCGGGACACCCATGTAGTAGTGACGCCTGTCAGGGTCTCGCTCCACGACCTCCAAGATGTCACTTGCGTAACTCACACAGTCAACGTCACCACCGGACACCAGCTCTCTATAGATGACCCAAATACCGTCCTGGATAAGCCTGATGCACCTCCCATAGAGACTGGGCTCCGCCGAATCAGCGCCCTCCTCACAACCAATAAACGAGCAAAGCAGCCAAAGAACCTCCCTCTTGTTCAGTACCTCCTTCTCGGCATCAACAAGCACGGCCATGGCCACCGCACAGACAGCAGGAGCGGACGGCATGAGGTTGGACTGGACAAATACATGATCATCCAGCGCCCGCACCGCACTTCTGGACTGCCCATCAATGGCCGCGTCAAGGATAGGGAGAAGATGCTGCGCCGATTGACCGCAGCCACACCGGATCGAATTCCAGTCGTGCCGCTGAATTTCCATGCGCACGAGATTCATGGCCTCGCAGTTGCCCCCTCTGTATTCCCTCTCCGCAAACGCACGTAGCGGAGGATCATATCGGCCGGCCTGCCGCGGAGCCTCAAGGAGCACCCGGCTGGTCCGCACCGGCCCCGCCCCGGCCGTAGCCGGGCGGGGCCCTCTGTTCGAGGCGCGGTCATCGGCTCACGGCCTCAGCAACCAACAGCCAGCCGCACAGCCCCATCACCGCCCGCACCCCTACGCCGGCTTCAAGCCCGGCCTCCCCGCCTCCGTCACGAACGACGCCGCCGTCGCAATCGGCGCCCCCGGTGTCGTCACCGCGTTCACCGTCTTGAAGTCCGCCCGCGCCCGCGCCGCCGTCAGGGACACCGTCACATACCCCCGACGCCCGTTGTAGAACTTCATGTGCGGGTTGGCCGCCATGAACGTCGCCCAGTTGGACGGGCGTTCCGTCCCGTCCTTGCCGCTGGAGATCGACGTCGCCACGATCTCCGTGCCCAGCGTCCGCGAAGCCGCGTCGTTCCAGTCCTTCTTGATGTCGTACGCGTACGCCGTGTGCACGTCGCCCGTCAGCACCATGAAGTTCTTGATCCCCGCCGCCTCCACCCCCCTCAACAGCCGTTGCCGCGACGCCGGATACCCGTCCCACGAGTCCATCGACAGCTTGAAGTCCGGGGTCGTGAGATTGCGCCGCTGCGAGAAGGTGACCTGCTGCGGTACGACGTTCCAGGTCGCCGCCGACTTCTTCCAGCCGTCCAGCAGCCACCGCTCCTGCGCCCCGCCCGTCAGCGTGCGCGACGGGTCCTCCGACTCCGGCCCCGGCGTCTGCCACCCGTCGCCGTACGCCTGGTCCGAGCGGTACTGCCGGGTGTCCAGGATGTCGAACTGCGCGAGCCGCCCGAACTCCAGCCGCCGGTACAGCCGCATGTCCGCGCCCTGCGGCCGCTGCGGCGCGCGCAGCGGCTGGTTCTCCCAGTACGCGCGGTACGCCGAGGCCCTGCGCAGCAGGAACTCCTCCGGCGGCACATCGTTCTCCGGGATGTCCCCCGCGTAGTTGTTCTCGGTCTCGTGGTCGTCCCACGTCACCACGAACGGGTGCGCCGCGTGCGCCGCCCGCAGGTCGGCGTCCGACTTGTAGAGGCCGTACCGCAGCCGGTAGTCCTCCAGCGTCGTCGTCTCCCGGTTGAAGTGCGCGGGAAGCTGGAGGTCGGTGTAGTTGCGGGAGCCGCCGACCGCGTTCACGGCGTACTCGTACAGATAGTCGCCGAGGTGGAAGACCACGTCCAGGTCCTCCTTGGCGAGGTGCCCGTACGCGGTGAAGTACCCGTCGTGGTACGCCTGGCACGAGACGGCCGCGAACTTCAGCGAGCCCGGCTTCGCGGAAGGCGCGGGAGCGGTACGGGTACGGCCCACCGGGCTGATCCAACTACCCGCGCGGAAGCGGAAGTAGTACACCCGGCCCGCCGCCAGCCCCGGTACCTCGACATGCACACTGTGGTCGAACTCGGGGTGCGCGTCCGCGTTCCCGCTCTTCACGATCTTGGCGAAGCGGGCGTCCTGCGCCACCTCCCACCGTACGGAAACCCTGTTGCGCGGCAGCCCGCTGCCCGGCTCGTACGGCCGCGGCGCCAGCCTGGTCCAGAGCAGTACGGTGTCGGGGCGCGGGTCGCCCGAGGCGACGCCGAGCGTGAAGGGGTCCTCGTCGATCTTCCGTCCGTCCAGCTCCGCCGCGCCCGCGACGCCCGCGGCCGGCAGATTGACGGAGAAGGCGAGCGCGGCGGCGGCAGCGGTACCGGTGAGGAACCGGCGCCTGCCGAGATGAGCCGCTGCTGCTCTCAGTTCGGCTGCATGGTCTTTCCGGTGGTGAACGGGTGTCATGTGCCCCTCCCCTGACGGCGGCTGTCACTGACTCACTGGCAATTGCAGTCGGGAGCGGCGGCGCCCTGCTGTCACGTACACAACATGCGTATGGCGGAGTGATGAGAACCGTGTGCTCACTGTGTCCGCCGTACGCGCCACGTTCATACCTCACGTACGCTCCGCCACATGGACGCCATGCGGAATTTCAACACCATCCGGGGAACGGCGGAATCAGCGAACGCGGAGGTGGGTACGGCGGCGGTCACGCCGGGCTCCTCGGCCCGTACGGTACGGACGGCCGTCGTGACCGGCGCCGGTTCCGGTATCGGCCGGGCGGTCTCGCTCGCGCTCGCCGCCGCGGGATGGACGGTCGTACTGGCCGGCCGCCGTACGGAAACCCTGGAGGAGACGGCGGCGGCGATGAGCGTCGAGGCACGCGTGCAGGCGCTGCCCGTACGGACGGACGTGTCCCAACCGGACGACGTGACACGCCTGTTCGCTACGGTGAACGAACGGTACGGTCGGCTCGACCTGCTCTTCAACAACGCGGGCACCTTCGGCCCAGGCGGCACCGCACTGGAAGATCTGCCGCTCTCGGCCTGGCAGAAGGTGGTGGACACGAATCTGACGGGCGCGTTCCTGTGCGCGCAGGCCGCGTTCCGTCTGATGAAGGCTCAGAAGCCGCAGGGCGGCCGGATCATCAACAACGGTTCCATCTCCGCCCACACCCCGAGGCCCGACTCGGTCGCCTACACCGCCACCAAGCACGCCCTCACCGGTCTCACCAAGTCCCTCTCCCTGGACGGCCGCCCGTACCGCATCGCCTGCGGCCAGATCGACATCGGCAACGCGGCGACGGACATGACCGCGCGCATGCGGCAGGGCGTGAAGCAGGCGAACGGCGAACTGACGGTGGAGCCGGTGATGGACGTGACGGACGTGGCCACGACGGTGTTGCACATGGCCGGACTCCCGCTGGAGGCGAACGTCCAGTTCGCGACGGTGCTGGCGACGGCCATGCCGTATGTCGGAAGGGGCTGAGCAGCCCTACGCGGCGAGCAGCCCTACGCGGACGCGGCGGACCGCTGCCCGGTCACCTGCGGCAGCGGGTGTACCGGGGCCGTCGGGTACGCGACCGGGGCGCCGCCGGCCAGTCGCGACCGGGGCAGCCACATGCTCAGGATCAGGCTCGTACGGTCGAACACCTTCTCCGCGCCCAGCACGGCCGGGAGGAACCGCCCCATGGACACGGTCTGCTCCAGAGCGCTGACAGAGCGCGAGGCGACGACGGCCGGCTCGGCACCCGCCGGCTCGGCACCCGCCGGGTCGGCACCGGCCAGGTCGGCACCCGCAGGCTCGGCGCCGACCGTGTCCTGTCGGCCCTGTCGCCCACCCGCGTTCCAGCCGTCCCCGTGCCCGTCCCCCTG
>NZ_LATD01000289.1 GCF_000981895.1 Streptomyces odonnellii
AGGCCGTACACGGGGACGGAGCCCGTGTCGTACGGCGGGAGCGGGCCCGCGCCGTACGCCGGCATGGAGCCCGTGTCGTACGTGGGGAGCGCGCCGGTGTCGTACGGGGACGGGGCGTCAGGCCCGTAGACGGGGGTGGCGCCCGTGTCGTACGAGGGCGTGCCGCCCGCGGGGTACGAGGGGTTCGCACCGGTGTCGTACGGAGAGGCCCCGCCCGGGCCGTACGAGGGGACCTCGCCCGTGTCGTACGGGGTGGACGCGGGCGGCGCGAAGGCCTGTGCGGGCGGCGGCGGGGAGGGCGCGGGCCAGGATCCGGGCCTGTTCTGGGGGTCCTCGACGATGGGCAGTTCCTCGGTCATGGGGACGCGCTCGGCGAGGGGTATCTCGCCGGCGGGTATGCGGGCCGTCGTCTCGCCGCCCAGGGAGACCGCGCGATAGCCGGCCGAGATACCCGTACCGGTACCGGAATCCGGCAGCGAGCCGGTGGCCGCGAAGGGATCCGAGGACGTGACCGCGAACGGGTCCGGGGAGGGCGGAGCGGCCGGCGGCGCGAACGGCTCTGCCATGGACCGCGTCGCCTCGTACAGCGGCGGGGCCGGAGCGGCGAGCCGCGGGGGCGTACGGGGCCGGCCCAGCGCCGGGCCCGGCGGCTGCGCGGGGACGGACTCCTGGAGCCTCCGCTGCCGGTAGTCCCGCTGCTGCGGGATGCCCATGGCGCCCGGGAGCGGGTCCGACACGAGATCGCGGCGGGTCTGCTCGGGCTTCGGTGCCTCGCCGACGCCCCCGCTCAGTACCAGGATCCGGTCGGCGATACGGCGCTTGACGGGCTGGGGCAGGAGCCGCAGCGACACGGCCCCGGCGACCGCGAGGAGGGCGAGGCAGTACATCGTGACGACCCAGGTCGCGGCGGGACGGCCGGTGTACAGGCCGTGCACCAGGGCGAAGCACCAGGCCGGATAGGCCACCATGTGCATCGCGCGCCAGCGGCCCGCGAACCTGCCGGGCACGGCGAAGGCGCTGCGCATCGCGCCGGTCGTGGCGGCCACGATCATCAGCAGCCCGGCCAGCGAGCCGAAGCCGATGAGCCCGTTCGTACCGCTGAGACCGAGGCCGAACGGCACCAGGGCGCCCAGCAGCGCCACATGCCCGAGGGCGACCTTGACGGTGACATGCAGCAGCAGAAAGCCGAGCGAGGCGATCGCGGTCGCCCGGTGGACGCCCTGGGCCAGCAGCCGGTGGCGCGGCGAGAGCAGCAGCCGGTCGGTGGCCATCAGACCCCAGGCGACGGCCGCGGTCAGGGACAGCAGCGACAGCACACCGGTGGTGAAATCGAGTGCGGCACGGAAGGCGTCGCCTCCCGCGACGGCGAGCAGGGGTAGCAGTACCAGCGCGGCGACCGTGAGTCCGCCCTGTACCTGACGGCTCATGCCGGGATCGAGGGCGGGCGACGAGCTGAACTTGCGTTGACGGTTCATGAGGGGGCAACTCCGAATGGCTCGGGAAAGCGGTCCCGTTGCCGCATGCTAAGTGGAGCCATACCAGGCAGTACCCGGTTTGCAGGTTTAACCAGGGGAAGGTGAGTTACCCGACTCCGGAAGGCCGGAGAGTTGCCCCGGAAGAGGGCGATACGCGGGGTAACGGATTCCGGACGCAACCATTCCGCGACCGTCTCGCGTCCCTCCTGTGGCCCTCCCGTACTCCTGCCGCGTCCGTCCCGTGCTTCTCCTGTGCCCCAGGCGCGTCTTTGGTGTGCTTTGTGTGTGCTTTTCCTGTGCGCCTGACGCGCTTTTTCTGTGTCCGCATCCGGGGTCCGCGCCCGCCCCCGTGTAAGGTCCGTGCGGGCTGTCGGGGCCCTGCGGTACCCTGACGCCATGCGAGCCGTGCGCCTTCTGCTTAGCGGGCCGCGCTGATCAGTCCCGACGGATGAGAAATCCGGTCGGAATCGGCGCGGCGTCCCCTCCTGTGCGAGGGGTTTTTTCGTTCACGGACCGGCACGGCGTTCGCCGGGTGCCGGAGCAGAGCCGAAACCGCCGGCAGAGACGATCGATGGAGCTTCAGAGGACATGAGCGAGACGAATCCCGCTGCCGCCGAGTTGGCAGCGCCGCACCGCTACACGGCCGCGATGGCCGCCGATATCGAGGCGCGCTGGCAGGACTTCTGGGACGCCGAGGGGACGTACGAGGCGCCGAACCCCTCGGGCGAGCTGGCCGGTGACCCGGAGCTGGTCGCCAGGCCCAAGAAGTTCATCATGGACATGTTCCCCTACCCGTCCGGCACCGGTCTGCACGTCGGACATCCGCTGGGCTATATCGCCACCGATGTGTTCGCCCGTCATCAGCGCATGACCGGCCACAACGTCCTGCACACACTGGGCTTTGACGCGTTCGGCCTGCCCGCCGAGCAGCACGCGGTCGCCACCGGCACACACCCCCGGGTCTCGACCGAGGCCGCCATGGACAACATGAAGTCCCAGCTCCGCCGGCTGGGCCTGGGGCACGACAAGCGCAGGTCCGTGGCCACGATCGACCCGGACTACTACAAGTGGACCCAGTGGATCTTCGTACAGATCTTCAACTCCTGGTACGACAAGGACGCCGACCGGGCCCGCCCCATCGACACCCTGGTGGCGCAGTTCGAGAGCGGGGAGCGTGCCACTCCTGACGGGCGCCCCTGGAGCGCGCTGAGCGCCGCCGAACGCTCCGACGTCCTGGGCGAGTACCGGCTGGCGTACGCCTCCGACGCGCCCGTCAACTGGTGTCCCGGACTGGGCACCGTCCTGGCCAACGAGGAAGTCACCGCGGACGGCCGCTCCGAGCGCGGGAACTTCCCGGTCTTCAAGGCGAAGCTGCGCCAGTGGAACATGCGCATCACCGCGTACGCCGACCGGCTGCTGGACGATCTGGACGCCCTGGACTGGCCCGAGGCGATCAAGCTCCAGCAGCGCAACTGGATCGGCAGGAGCGAGGGCGCGCGCGTCGACTTCCCGGTCGGCGACGCCGGCGCGATCACCGTCTTCACGACCCGTCAGGACACCCTGTTCGGCGCCACCTACATGGTGCTGGCGCCCGAGCACGACCTGGTCGAGAAGATCGTCCCGGCCGTCTGGCCCGAGGGCACGCACGAGGTGTGGACGGGCGGTCACGCGACCCCCGCCGACGCCGTCGGCGCGTACCGCAAGCAGGCCGCGTCCAAGTCCGACGTCGAGCGGCAGGCCGAGGCCAAGGACAAGACCGGTGTGTTCACCGGCGCGTACGCCACCAACCCGGTCAGCGGCGAGCCCGTACCCGTGTTCATCGCCGACTATGTGCTGATGGGGTACGGAACGGGCGCGATCATGGCCGTACCGGCGCACGACAGCCGGGACTTCGCGTTCGCGCGCGCCTTCGAGCTCCCGATGCGCTGTGTGGTGGAGCCCTCGGACGGGCGCTCCACCGACCCCGCGGAGTGGGACGACGCGTTCGCCTCGTACGACGCGCACCTCGTCAACTCGGCGGGTACGGACATCTCGCTGGACGGCCTGAGCGTGACCGAGGCCAAGGCGAAGATCACCGAGTGGCTGGCCGAGCGCGGCATCGGCGAGGGCACGGTCAACTTCCGGCTGCGCGACTGGCTGTTCAGCCGCCAGCGCTACTGGGGCGAGCCCTTCCCGATCGTGTACGACGAGGACGGCACCGCGCACGCGCTGCCCGAGTCGATGCTGCCGCTGGAACTGCCCGAGGTCGACGACTACTCGCCGCGTACGTTCGACCCGGACGACGCGGACACCCAGCCCGAGACACCGCTGTCGCGGAACGCGGAGTGGGTGGACGTCGAACTGGACCTGGGCCGCGGCGAGGGCGTCAAGCGCTATCGCCGTGAGACCAACACCATGCCGAACTGGGCCGGTTCGTGCTGGTACGAGCTGCGCTATCTGGACCCGCACAACAGCGAGAAGCTGGTCGACCCGGACATCGAGCGGTACTGGATGGGCCCCCGCGAGGGGCAGCCGCACGGCGGCGTCGACCTGTATGTGGGCGGCGCCGAACACGCCGTACTGCACCTGCTGTACGCGCGCTTCTGGTCCAAGGTGCTGTACGACCTGGGGCACATCTCCTCGGTCGAGCCGTTCCACAAGCTGTACAACCAGGGCATGATCCAGGCCTTCGTGTACCGGGACAGCCGCGGTATCGCGGTGCCCGCGGCCGAGGTCGAGGAGCGGGACGGCGGGTACTGGTACCAGGGCGAGAAGGTCAGCCGGGTCCTGGGCAAGATGGGCAAGTCCCTGAAGAACGCGGTCACTCCGGACGAGATCTTCGCCGAGTTCGGAGCGGACACGCTGCGGCTGTACGAGATGGCCATGGGGCCGCTGGACGTCTCGCGGCCCTGGGACACGCGCGCGGTGGTCGGGCAGTACCGGCTGCTGCAGCGGCTGTGGCGCAATGTGGTCGACGAGACGACCGGCGAGGTCACCGTCGTGGACGCCGAGCCCGACGAGGAGACGCTGCGCGCGCTGCACAAGGCGATCGACGGTGTCACCCAGGACATGACCGGGCTGCGGTTCAACACCGCCATCGCCAAGATCACCGAACTGAACAACCAGCTCACCAAGGCGGGCGGCCCGGTGCCGCGCTCCGTCGCCGAGCGGCTGGTGCTGCTGGTGGCGCCGCTGGCCCCGCATGTCGCCGAGGAGCTGTGGCACCGGCTGGGCCACTCCGACTCGGTCGTGTATCAGGACTTCCCGGTCGCGGACCCGGCGTATGTGGTGGACGAGGCCGTGACCTGCGTGGTGCAGATCAAGGGCAAGGTCAAGGCGCGGCTGGAGGTCTCCCCGTCGATCTCGGACGAGGAACTGGAGGCGCTGGCGCTGGGTGACGAGGCGGTGGTCGCGGCACTGGGCGGCGCGGGCATCCGCAAGGTGATCGTACGGGCGCCGAAACTGGTGAACATCGTTCCGGCGTGACGTTTCCCGCCGGGGAACGCGGGCCCGAGCGGCTGCCCGCAGGCCGGCGGGCGGCACCAGGGGTGTCCCCTAAGGGCAGGTTGAGGGTTCTCGACAGGAACCCTTAACCTGCCTGTTCCGTTTACCGTGGAGGGAGCGGGAACGGACGGAGCGGGACCGACGACGAAGGGGCGCCCATGGAGGCCGCAATCTTGATCCTGGCGCTGCTCTTCGTCGCCTTCGTGTCGCTCGGGGTGTACGCGAGCGTCAAGGCGGTGGGTGCCGCCAAGCGCCGTGTCGACCGTACGATCTCGCAGGCGCGGCGCACGGTCGAGGAGACCACGCTGCGGGCCAGGAGCATCGGACAGACCGGTCTGGCCGGTGAACTGGCCCAGCTCAGGATGAAGCTGCGTACGTCGATACGGTCGACGGAGGAAGCGCTTCAGGCGGGCGTCGCCGAGGACGCCTCGCTGTCGGAGTCGGTCGCGCTCTTCCAGCGGCTGAACGGGCACGCCCGGGAGCTCGACGACGAACTGCGCCAGCTCGAACGGGACCCGGACCGGGCGAGGGTGGCCGAGCGGCTGCCCGAGCTGCGCGAGCGTACGGAGCGGATCACGCATTCGGCGGACTCGCTGCGCTGGGCGGCGCGGGACAGGGCGCGGAAGTTCGCGGAGGACGATCTCGCGTCGCTGAGCGAGCAGATCGACATGGAGTCGGGAGCGCTGCGGCACTGGTCGACGGCTGCCCCGGGGCCCGGCCCGGCGGCTGACCTGGGGCCTGGTCCGACGGCTGACCGTGCGTCGGACGCGGGGGCTGCTGGGACTGCGGGGGTTGCCGGGACTGCGCGTTCCGCCGGGTCCGGAGGGCCGCGGGCGGGGGCTCAGGAGGGTGCCGGGGTGCCTGCCCCGGAGGCCCCGGAGTCCGCTCCGGGGCAGTCGGCCGCCGACCACCGCGAGGCCGTGCAGGAGCCGGTGCAGGCCATAGAGCCGCCGAAGCCGGCCGATCCACGGCAGCGGTTCGCGTACCCCTGGCAGAAGCGGACCGGGCAGGCCAGGCCCGAGGCCACGAACTGACCGGACTGGATCGGGGGCCGGTCGGAATTGATCATTGTGCCGGGCCCGGGCTGCCGACCGGGGGCGACGACGGGTAACCTCCCGCTCATGTCCCGCCATGTCGCTATCGTCACCGATTCCACGGCCTACTTGCCGCCACAGACGATGGAGCGGCACGGCATCACCGCGGTGCCGCTGACCGTGGTGCTCGGTGACCGCGCGCTGGAGGAGGGCACCGAGATCTCGGCGCGTTCGCTGGCCCTGGCGCTCCAGAAGCGGCGGTCCGTCACCACCTCGCGCCCGAGCCCCGATGTCTTCGCGGCGGCCTATCGCGCGGCGGCTGAGGCCGGGGCGACGGGGATCGTCTCGCTCCATCTTTCGGCCGAGTTCTCCGGGACCTACGACGCCGCCGTGCTCGCGGCGAAGGAGGCGCCCGTGCCGGTCAGGGTGGTGGACACCGGGATGGTGGCGATGGCCCTCGGGTTCTGCGCGCTGGCCGCCGCCGAGGCCGCGGAGGGCGACGGCACGCTGGACGAGGCGGTGGCCGCCGCGGAGAAGCGGGCCGCGGGCACCTCCGCGTACTTCTATGTCGACACGCTCGACTATCTGCGCCGGGGAGGCCGGATCGGAGCCGCCCAGGCGCTGTTGGGCTCGGCGCTCGCGGTGAAGCCGCTGCTGCAACTGGACGGCGGACGGATCGAACTGCTGGAGAAGGTACGGACGGCCTCGAAGGCGATCGCGCGGCTGGAGGAGATCGTCGCCGAGCGGGCGGACACGAGCCGGGTGGACATCGCCGTACACCATCTCGCGGCACCGGAACGGGCCATGACGCTCGCCGAGCGGCTGCGCGAGCGGGTGCCGGGGCTGGTGGATCTGCATGTGAGCGAGGTGGGCGCGGTGATCGGCGCGCACACGGGACCGGGGCTGCTGGGAGCGGTGATCTCACCGCGCTGAGGGGCGGGGCGTCGGCTCTCACCGCGCTGAGG
>NZ_LATD01000029.1 GCF_000981895.1 Streptomyces odonnellii
GTTTACGGCGGGATCACCGCCAACCGGCGCATCCTGCTCGTCCAGGCACTGCCGGGCGCGGTCACCCTGGCCTCCGTCCTCGCGTCGGGATGAGCGGGACGCCCCCCGGGACTCGTGCCCCCGGGCCCCCGCCCGGCGGGCCCCCGGGCCGTCCTTCCGCCGGCCCGGCGGGCGATCCGCGTACCGCCAGGACCCGGGCCAGACTGCGACAGGCGCTGCTCGACGAGTGCGCCGAGCGGCCGTTCGAAGAGGTCGGTGTCGCGGCCCTGGTGCGCCGGGCCGGAACGGGCCGGGCCACCTTCTATCTCCACTACCCGGACCTCCAGGCACTGGCCGTGGACGCCTGCGCGGAGGTGGTACGGGAGGCGGTGGACGCGCTGCACGCCTGGCGGGGAATCCCGGATCCACGCGTCCCACCGCCTCCCCTGACGGTGTTCTTCACCGGTCTCGTCCCGCACGCGGCGCTCCACCGGGCCCTGCTGCGCCCGGGCGGCGGCGGCCCGCTGGGCGAACTGCTCCACCGCGAACTGCGCGAACGCAGCCGCGCCGAACAGGCCCTGGCCGGGGTGCCCGCCCCCGAGCTGATCGCCTCCGCGGTGGCCGCGGCCTTCACCGGGGTGCTGGCGGACTGGCTGCACGGCCTGATCGAGGACACCCCGGAGGGCATCGCGGCCCGGATCTGGCGGCTGCTGGTGGCACTGCACCGCCATCAGGGCAGGCCCTGAGGACTGCGCTTCGGCGGCAAGCCACCAGGGCACCGTCCCGGGCAGCCACTGACCCTGCTGCCGGGGCCGCCACTGGAGCCCTGGCACTGGGGCTGTCGCCGGGGTGCCGACCGTACACCCTGCTCCGCGCGGCCGGTGACATATGCCACGAGCATCGCCGGATCGAGTGTTGCCAAACGCCTTACGGCCCCGGGGTGCCTGTGCGAGAGTTCATAACAGTCCATCAGTCGGACGTGACAGCGCCGCGCGCGTATCGGAGTACGAGATGCCGTCCCCCCTCTTCGCGGACCGTCCTGCTCAACAGCCTCCCGAGCCGGGGACGGTGGACGCGCTGATCACGCAGACCCGTCGGCTGCGCGGCGAGATGGACGCCGTGCGCCGGGACACCACCGCGGTCGACGACGGCGGCACCCGGGCGCGCTGGCAGCGGGCGCTCTGCGATCTCGCCGTCCACCAACTGGACGATCTGGGCGCGCACTTGGACCAGCTCAGGGCCGGACCACCGGATGACCCGGCCACCCCGGAGGACCTCCGCGAGACCGTGGGCCCGGTGCCCGGCCGGGTCGGCAGCGCCGAGTGGGACCTCCTCTCGGACGAGGTGCGCTGGTCGGACGAGCTGTACGAGATCCTCGGACGGGCGCCGGAGAGCGGCCCGATGACACTGGACGAGCTGCCCTCGCTGGTGTTCGACGACGATCGGGCGCTGCTCACCGCGCTGGTGACGGGCTGTCTGATCGACGGGCGTCCCATCGACGGCGAGTTCCGAATCGTCAGGCCCGACGGGCGGGTCCGTACGCTGCACATGAGGGGCGAGCCGGTCCTCGACCCCGACGGCTGCACCGCCTCCATGTGGGCGGTCCTCCGCGACATCAGTGAACTCCGGCGCAGCGAGCGGCAAGTACGCGACAGGCGTGACTCGCTCCGGCGCGAACAGCGGATCACGCAGACCGAGCGGCGGCTCGTGGCCGAGTTGCAGGAGGCCGTACTGCCGTCCTGGCGCGGTGCGTTACGGACCTCCCGGAGCGGCCCTGCCGCGCTCGAACTGGCCGGGCGCCATCTGCCGTCCGCGGCGGACCCGCTGAGCGGCCGTGACTGGTACGACGCGCTCGAACTGCCGGACGGCGACACCCTGTTGACCGTGGGCGATCTCACCGGCCAGGGCATGGCAGGCGCGTCGTCCATGGCGATGACCCTGGGGGCGCTGCGCGGTATGGCCGTGGCGGGCATCGAGCCCGGGGCGCTGCTGGGCCATCTCAATCAGCTTGTCGACGCCTCGGAGCAGCCCGCGCTCGGCAGTGTGCTGTGCTCGCGCTACCGCCCGGCGACCCGGACCTTCTCCTGGGCACAGGCGGGACACCCCGCCCCGCTGCTGTTCCGCGGCGGGACGGGGCGTGTACTGACTCCGCCGGACGGTGTCCTGCTCGGGGCGGTCCCGGGGGCCGCTTACGAACAGGCCGATGTCCGGCTGCTGCCCGGAGATCTGCTCGTACTGCACACCGACGGGCTGACCCGCGCCGACGACAGCCCCGGGGCCGAGCGGGACCGGCTCCTGGCGCTGGCGCCCCGGCTCGCCGGGACCCGCAGCGCGCAGGAGTGCGCCGGGGCGGTCGTCGAGGAGTTCGGAGGGGCCGAACGCGCGGACGACGCCTGTGTGATGGTGGCCAGGGTCAGCGCCTGACCCGAAGGGACCGGACCCGCGGGCCCCTCGCCGTACCCGCTTGGCCCCCGCCGGACCCGCAAGCTCCGCGTACGCACAGACCAGCCGCACCCGAAGCCCCTGGCAAGAGCGCTATACGTCGGCGCTGCCCGTCCTCCTGGCCGCCTTCTTGGGCAGTGCGAGCTGGATCTCGTGGCGCAGATCCTCGATCTTCCCGTACCCCGCGTACTCCCCTGTGAGCCGGTACATCTCCCGCAGCCGGTCCCAGGTCCGGTGCGAGGAGGTCTCCCCCATCGACACCAGCGCCAGGCGCGCGTAGCGGTCCGCCTGCTCGGGGTCGTCCGCGATGAAGCAGGCCGACGCCATCGAGATGTAGTCGAAGATCTTGGACCGCTGCCGGCCGCCGCCCCGCAGTTCCAGCGCCTTCTTGGCATGGCGCTGCGCCACGGTCGCCGCGGCCGGTTCATGGTCGGCGAGGGTACGGAACGCCAGTGCCTGCATCCCGTGCAGATCGGCCTCGTCGAACATCTGCATCCAGCAGGGCGGCGGCACATCGCCCTTGTCCGACACGAAGAGTTCCTCGGCCTCGCCGAGCGTGCGGCGCATGGCCTGGCCACGGCCCATGGACGCCTGCGCCCAGGCCTCGATGGTGCGCAGCATCGCGCGGGTGCGGGGCAGGGTCTCGCCGCCCGAACCGGACTTGGCGAGCTTCATCAGATCGAGCGCCTCGTCGGGCCGGCCGAGATGGACCATCTGCCGGGCCGCTCTGGACAGGGCCTCGCCCGCGCGGGGACGGTCGCCGCCCTCGCGCGCGGCATGGGTGGCGATGACGAAGTACTTCTGGGCGGTGGGTTCGAGGCCGACGTCGTGGGACATCCACCCGGCGAGTACGGCGAGGTTGGCGGCGACGCCCCAGAGGCGCTTCTGCAGATGGTCGGGGTGCCGGTAGGCGAGCATGCCGCCCACCTCGTTGAGCTGCCCCACCACCGCCTTGCGCTGGAGGCCGCCGCCACGGGCGGCGTCCCAGGCACGGAACACCCCGACGGAGTGCTCCAGCGCGTCGATCTCCTGCGACCCGATGGGGGCGGCCTCGTAACGGTCGAACCCGGCGGGGTCGGTGTGCAGGGGGTCGTCGATCCGGGGGGCGTCCTGCGACAGTGCGGGGTCGGAGTGCAGCCAGTCGTGCATGGCACTGGTGAGTGCGGAGCCTGCGGTGAGCGCGGCACCCGCGCCCACCAAACCGCGACGGTTGAGCATGAGGTCCATTCCCGTGAATTCGGTGAGGACCGCAGCCGTCCGGTCGGGCGCCCACGGGAGACCGTCGGGGTTGCCGCTCGTCCCGGCGTCCCCGGCGTCTCGTCGTTTCCCCGCGCGTCCACTCCGCACGAACCCGAGGTCCTCAATGGTCACGACACGACCGAGCCGCTCGGTGAACAGAGCTGCCAGCACTCCCGGCACGGGATCGCGCGGGGTCTCCCCCATGTCGATCCAGCGCCTCACCCGCGAGGTGTCGGTGGCCAGTTGGGGGTGGCCCATGGCCGCCGCCTGCCGGTTCACCAGCCGTGCGAGTTCGCCCTTGGACCAGCCGGCCAGGCCGAACAGATCCGACAGACGGGTGTTGGGTTCTCCGCTCACGTCAAGCCCCCAGGTTCTCGGCTGACTTGACACTACCCCCCGGGGGCCGCATGGCGACTATTCGCCAGGGTTCGCCAGGGTGCGCCAGATGGTGTGCCACCCGCGCCCGGGTGTCGGGTAGGAAAGCGCCACCCCGCCCCGGCGGCAGGACGTACTCCCCAGGGTGCCGAACGGCCGGCGGGCGGGGTGGCGCACGCAACTCGTCGGCACACGAAGGGATCTGTATCGCCCATGTACACAGCATCGTCCTCCGTGTCCGCCCCGCCCCGGTCGCAGCGTACGGTCGTGCCCGGAAGCGGACCGTATCTCGACCCCACCCATGTCGGGCGGACTCGGATCAGGACGGGGGCCGTCACCCAACCGCTCAGCGGGAGACTCGACTTGTCCGGCCCTCAGGGCGCGCAGTTGCGGATGGCCATCGCGTCGGTGCACCGGATCTGCCCGGAGTTCAATCCGGTGCAGGTGCTGCGCCGCAGCGGCCGTTCGGTACTGCTCGTCGGAACCACCGGGCGCACCACCGCCGTCGCCAAGTGTCTGCTGGACCACTCACCGGTGTGGACCGAGAGGTTCAGGCACGAAATAGCGGCATATCGATCGTTCGTCCGGCACCGGCCACCGGTGCGGGTGCCGCGGCTGGTGGCGGCGGACCCGGACAACTGCACACTGGTGATGGAGCGGATGCCCGGCCGGGCGGCGGCGCTGACCCGTCATCCCGTGGAGGCCCCGCCGCGGGGTGATGTACGGGCGGCGCTCGGCGCGATCGCGCGGCTCAACACATGGCGGCCCCCGGCCGGGCTGTTCGACGCGCCGCTCGACTACGCGGCACGGATCGCCCGCTATCACGAACTGGGCCTGTTCACGGACCGTGATCTGGGCGATCTCCAGAAGCTGCTGCACGGACTGGCGGCCGGCCGGCAGGGCATGGGTCAGTTCTGTCACGGCGACGCCCTGCTCTCCAACATCCTGCTGTCGTCGGCCGGTCCTGTGCTCGTCGACTGGGAGCACGCGGGCTGGTATCTGCCGGGGTACGACCTGGCGACGCTGTGGGCGGTGCTCGGCGACGCCCCGGCGGCGCGGCGGCACATCAGTCAGCTCGCGCAGGTCAGGGGGCCGGCGGACCGGGACGCGTTCCTGGTCAATCTGATGCTCGTACTGACCCGGGAGATCCGGATGTACGAGACGGCGGTGCAGCGCGCGATGCGTGAGGCGCCGGAGCCGGGTGCCGGTCCGTCGCCGTCGTCCGCGTCGTCGCTCTCGTCCTCGGCCGGCTCCGCGCCGGCGCCGGGGTCCGCGCCTGGCGGGCCGGCCACGGGCGAGGAGCAGCGGCTGCTGCTGCGGCGGCTGCACGACGACTGCGCGATGGCGCGGCGGGCCGTACGCGCCGCGGTCGGCACCCGCTGAGCCGCTCACCGCCTCGCACTCGGCCGCGCCCGACGCGTCGCCGCCCGCCGGGCCGCCCGTGAGCCCGCCGCGCCGTCCGCCGAACCGGTCGGCTCCGTCGGTCCGCCAGGCCGGCCCGTCCGCCCCGGGGCGGAGAGAGAACCGCGTCGCGCGCCCTGTGCCATCACACGGGGCGCGCGGCGCGTTCGGGCCGCTGTTCGCCATGGTGAGCTGAGCAGGTCCGCCATCGTGAGCTGAGCGGGTCCCGGCGACGCACCCACCGTGGTCCCGCCGTCGCCCAGCCTCCGGACAGCACTCCGTATACCTTCATTGGTTCACTCCACTGACGCGCCGCAGGCCGGGGCAGCGCCGCCGCGAAACTCCGTCAGACCTGCGCTGACGTGCGAAATCCCCGCTGTGGTCGATGATTGACGGATCGTCCGGGAGCCGATACCTCTGTAGGCACTCGGCCCGGAGGCCCTTCGCGCACCACCCGTCACTGGAGGCTGCATTGCAAGGTTCCGTCCCCCCACCCCCGAGATTCCGCCGCGCACGCGCGCTGAGAGCGGGCGGAGTCGTCGTATCCGCCGCCCTGCTGCTCCCCCTGGTCTCCGC
>NZ_LATD01000290.1 GCF_000981895.1 Streptomyces odonnellii
CGACGAAGGCCCCGGCCTCCCGGGCGATACGCACACCGGGCGGCGCGCCGGGGAGAGCACGGCGCCGGTGGGGTTCTGGAACAGCGGCTGGCAGACGAAGACCCGGGAGCCGGTGGCCCGGAAGGCGGCGGCGAGCAGCTCGGGCCGTACGCCGTCGTGGTCGACCGGCACCGGCACCGGCCGCAGCCCGGCGGCGCGGGCGATCGCCAGCATCCCCGGGTATGTGGGCGATTCGACCAGGACCGGCGCGCCGGGCGGGGCGAGCGCGCGCAGCGCGGTGGTCAGTGCGCTCTGTCCGCCGGCGGCGATCAGCGTCTCGGCGGCCGTGACGGTGTCCCCGATGCCCCGGGCGAACCATTCGCGCAGTTCGGGAAGGCCGTCGGTGGGCGGCCGTCCCCAGGCGCCGGGCCGCCGGCCCGCGCGGGCGAGGGCCGCGGCCATGGCGTGTTCCGGCTGGAGGGAGTGGTGCAGATAGCCGCCGTTGAACTCGATGACACCCGGCGGCGGCGCGGCGAGCGTGATCAGGACTCCGGAGGCGTCGACGGCGCGCGGTACGAGTTCGGTGGCGGCGTCGGCGCTGAGGGCGACCTCCTGCCAGCGGGTGTCGCCGCGCTGCGGGGCCTCGGCCCGTGCGGCCCGGAAGGCTCCGGCGCCCGGGCGGGTGACGACCAGCCCCTCGGCGGCGAGCCGGGCGAGGGCGCGGGAGACGGTCACCGGGGAGACCCGGTAACGGTCGACCAGTGCTCTGCTGGACGGCAGTTTTCCACCGGGTGAGTAGCGGTCCAACTCCTGCCTCAGGGAATCGGCCAGTTCCGACACACTGCTACGCTCGTACATGACAGCACAGGATAGCGCTACTCCCCATACCCCGATAGCGGTCGGCGGCGGCACTCTGCTCGCCGCGCTGGGCGTCACCGCCTTCTCACTCACCTTTCCGTCCACCGTGTGGGGCCTGGAGAGCTTCGGCCCCTGGTCGCTGGTGGCCCTGCGGAGCGTGCTCGCCGCGCTGATCGCGGGCGCCTTTCTGCTGGCGCTGCGGGTGCCGGTCCCGGAGCGCCGGCACTGGGGCGGGCTCGCGGTGGTCTGCGGCGGGGTCGTGCTGGGCTTTCCGCTGCTGACGACCCTGGCGCTGGAGACCTCCACCACCTCGCACGCGGCCGTGGTGATCGGGCTGCTGCCGCTGACCACGGCGGCGTTCGCCGCGGCCCGGACCGGGCGGCGGCCGTCCCGTACCTTCTGGCTGGCGGCCCTGGCCGGTGCGGCCGTGGTGATCGCGTTCGCGGTCCAGCAGAGCGGCGGGGCGCTGTCGGCGGCCGACTTGTATCTGTTCGGCGCGCTGGTGGTGTGCGCGGCGGGCTATACGGAGGGCGGCAGGCTGGCCGGGGTGATGCCCGGCTGGCAGGTGGTCGGCTGGGCACTGATCGGCTGCCTGCCGCTCTCGGCCGGCGGCGCGGCGGTGGCGCTGGCCTTCGAACCGGTGCGGCTGACAGGCCATGGGGTGGCCGGGCTGGTCTGGGTGGCCGCGGGCTCGACCTTCTTCGGGCTGTACGTCTGGTACCGGGGCATGGCGGCGATCGGGATCCCGAAGGCCAGTCAGCTCCAGCTCGCCCAGCCGGTGCTGACCCTGGTCTGGTCGGTGCTGCTGCTCGGCGAGCACCTCACGCCCGCGGCACCGGTGGCGGCGGTGGCGGTACTGGTCTGCATCGCGGTCACACAGCGGGCGAGCACCTGACACGTACGGCGGTGGGCGGGCCTGACGCCTGACGCGTACGGCGGTCGGCGGCCCGGCGCCTGACGCGTACAGCGGTCACGGAGCGCCCGACGTGTCCTCGGAACCCGCTCATTTCCGTCGGTCCGCCCCGCCGTAGTGGTCCGCCACCACCCGGGTCATCGCCCCGATCGGATCGGCGCCGACCTCCTTCGCCGAGAAGAAGCAGTGCCCGCGCACCTCCGCGAACTCCTTCGCCAGGGTGAGATGGCGGGACAGCTCGGCCGGGTCCTGCCACGCGGCCGGCTGCGCCGGGTCGCCCGCCTTGTAGAGGGCCTCGCCGATGTGGAGCGCCACACCCGTCCCCCGTACCACCCCGTCCCACCAGCGCAGCAGCTTCGCGTAGTCGGCGGCGGGGAAGCCGATGTTCCAGTAGAGCTGCGGGACGATGTCGTCGATCCAGCCCTCCTTGACCCACTTGCGGGTGTCGGCGTGCAGATCGTCATAGGTCTGCACGCCGGCCGTGGTGTCGGAGCCCAGCGGATCGGTGGCCGCGTTGCGCCACACCCCGAAGGGACTGATCCCGAAACGTACGTCCTTCCTGGTCCCGTTCGCCCGGTTGATCTTCTTGATGCGGGCCGCGGTCTCCCGTACCAGCCGGTCCGTGTTGTCCCGCCGCCACGCCGCCTTGTCCGGAAAGCCCGCTCCGTACCGCGCGTACGTCTCGTCGTCCGCGAAGACCTGCCCGGCGACCGGATACGGATAGAAGTAGTCGTCCCAGTGCACGGCGTCGACGGCGTACCGCTCGACGGCGTCCAGCATGGCGTCCTGGACGAAGCGTCTGACCTCGGGCAGCCCCGGGTTGTAGTACAGCTTCCCGCCGTACGGGAGGATCCACTCGGGGTGGACCCGGGCCGGGTGGGTCGCCGTCAGCCGGGACGGATCCGGGTGGTTCGCGACGCGGTACGGGTTGAACCAGGCGTGCAGTTCCAGACCGCGTGCGTGCGCCTCGCGCACCGCCGTGCCCAGTGGGTCCCAGCCGGGATCGCGGCCCTGCACGCCGGTGAGGTACTGCGCCCAGGGCTCGTACGGCGAGGGCCACAGCGCGTCCGCCGTCGGCCGGACCTGGAGGACGACCGTGTTCAGCCCGCGTGCCACGGCCGTGTCCAGGTGCGCGATCAGCTCGGCCCGCTGCCGGTCCGCCGGCAGACCGGGCGCCGAGGGCCAGTCCCGGTTGGCGACCGTCGCCAGCCACATCCCGCGGAACTCCCGGCGCGGGGCGTGGTGCCGGGGTGTCCGCGCGGCGGCGTCACCCGCTGCCAGCAGCGCGGCCGCCACTCCCGCGGCGCCCGCGACCAGCCCTCGTCTGCCGATGTGTGCCATGCGACGCCCCGTCCTCTGGTCCGCAGCCGGGCGGCCCGCCGTCGATCGCCGGGCGGGCCGCTGTTTCCGCTGAGCATGCCCGCCCCGGCCGGTCGTCCACACTCCGCCGCGGAGTAACGTCCTGTCCTGAGGCGGGCACCGGAACCAGACGGGGGACCCGCGGGGACACGGACGAGTGAAAGGCACGATGTGACCGACACCCTGACCGACATCGCCCGCGTCGGAGTGGTGGGCTGCGGCCAGATGGGCGCAGGCATCGCGGAAGTCGTCGCCCGGAGCGGCCTGGCCGTGAAGGTCGCCGAGACCACGGGCGAGGCGCTGGAGATCGGCCGTACCCGGCTGCACAACTCGCTGTCGAAGGCCGCGGAACGCGGCAAGATCAGCGAGCAGGAGCGCGACGCGGCGCTCGGCAGGCTCACCTTCACCACCGATCTCGGTGAGTTCGCCGACCGCGATCTGGTCATCGAGGCCGTGGTCGAGAACGAGAAGGTGAAGACCGAGATCTTCCAGGTGCTCGACCAGGTGGTGACCCGCCCGGACGCGATCCTCGCCTCCAACACCTCGTCGATCCCCCTGGTCAGGCTGGCGGTCGCGACCTCGCGCCCCGACCAGGTGATCGGTATCCACTTCTTCAACCCGGCGCCCGTGCAGCGGCTCGTCGAGCTGATTCCCGCGCTGACGACGTCCGAGGAGACGATCAAGCGGGCCGAGTCCCTGGTCCAGGGGGTGCTCGGCAAGCACGCGATCCGTGCCCAGGACCGCTCGGGCTTCGTGGTGAACGCGCTGCTCATCCCGTATCTGCTGTCCGCGATCCGGATGTTCGAGTCGGGCATCGCGAGCCGCGAGGACATCGACGACGGGATGGAGCTGGGCTGCGCCCATCCGATGGGCCCGCTCAAGCTGTCCGATCTGATCGGTCTGGACACGGTGGCGTCGGTCGCCGATTCGATGTACGCGGAGTTCAAGGAGCCGTTGTACGCCGCGCCGCCGCTGCTCCAGCGGATGGTGGACGCGGGCAGGCTCGGCCGCAAGACCGGCGCGGGCTTCTACCCGTACTCCTGACCCCGGCCCCTGCTCCGGACCCCGACACGCAATCCGGGACACGCACTCCGGACCTTGACGCGTACTCCTGATCCGCCGGGCGGATCAGGAGCGTGCGAGGCAGCCGACGTGGTCGGCGGCCGGCGGCCCTCAGCCGAGCCGTATGTGATGGAGCATCAGCAGCCCGGCCGTCATATTGGCGGCCGGGATCTCCCCACGGGCGATCATGTCCGGCACCAGTTTGAGCGGGATCCACTCACGGCGCGAGGACTCGAAGTCGTCCTGGGGATGACCGATGTACGTGGCCTCCTCCGCCCAGTAGAGATGGTGCCTGGCGTCCGTCAGACCGTTGGACGGCTCGACCGTCAGCAGATGCCGGAGCGGGCCGGGGCGCCACCCGGTCTCCTCCTCCATCTCCCGGGCGGCGGCCGCCTCGATGGACTCGCCGTCCTCGACGACACCCGCGGCCAGCTCCCAGCCCCAGCTGTCGGTGATGAAGCGGTGCCGCCAGAGCATCAGCACCTCGTTGGCGGAGTTGACCGCGGTCGCTACCGCGACCGGCCGGAGCCGGATCAGGAAATGGTCAAGATGCCGGCCGTCAGGCAGCTTGACATCCGCCAGATTGACCTGGAACCACGGGTTCTCATAAACAGTTTGTTCGCTAAGTTTCGTCCACTGCACGCTTCTGCCACCTTCCGACAAGTTGATGGCAATATCGCAGCAGCGGTTCTTGCACACGGTGGTTCAGAGGGGGCTCACAGAGGGGCTCACAGGGGAACGCGCAGCGCGCCTGAGATCAGTTCGGCCGCCGCCTCCGCGTCCGAGGATCCGCTGGCCACCAACTGGGCGCGCACGGCGCGCAGCCGGTCCCGCAGCCGCTGGGACTCCATGCCCCGCGCCCGTTCGGCCATTTCGCGTGCCGTACCGGCGGCCCTGTCCGCCTCGCCCTGGCGCAGTTCGATATGGCTGAGCATGGCGAGCCGGTGCACCCGGCCCCTGTCGTGCGCCGGTGTGTCCACGGCCGCCGCCGCGTGCGCCCGCGCCGCGGCCAGATCCCCCAGGCTGAGCAGCGCCTCCGCCACCTGTACGTTCACCAGGCCCGGCTGGACGTAGCCCGTCTCCTCCGGCTCGTGCCCCGGCCTGATCCGCTCCGCCTCCGTCTCGGCGCGTCTGATGCACCCCAGCGCGCCGCTGCCGTCGCCGAGATGGGCGTACGACTTGGCCTGCATCGCATAGAGGTCGGCGGCCAGCGCCGGGGTGATCTGGCAGCCCGCCGCACGCAGCGCGGCCTCGGCGAAGGCGACGGCCTGACGGTGCTCGCCCATGTGCAACGACTGGTTGACCAGCAGCGCGATCACATAGGCGCCCAGGCCCCGGTCACCACTGGCCTTGGCCAGCCGCAGCGCCTGGTGGAAGTAGCGCTGGGCGAGGCCATGGGCGTCTGAGTCGTACGCGCAGATGCCCGCCACGGCGACCAGTCCGCCGGTGGCGCGGTGCAGTTGACGGCCGAGGGCGTCGCTGTATCCGCCGCGCAGCAGCGGCGCGGTCTCGGCGTTGAGGAAGCGGACGATCCGGGAGCGGGTGGCCACACCGCCCGCCCTCCGGTACATCAGCTCGTAGTGCTCCCTGGCCGATCGCAGCAGTTCGATATCGGCGGGGCCCACCTTCGTACGGCCGCTGCGCGAGACATCGGTGTCCTCCGGAGGGTTCTCCCACTCCCAGACGGGGATCACCGCCGGTGTGCCGGTGACGGCGGGGGCGTCCACTATGTGCGGCCTGCGCTGCTCGTCGCAGCGCCACAGCGCGGTGGCCCGCTCGACAAAGCCCGAGAGCGGGGTGGGCCCCGGCGCACGCGGCTCGCCCGCGACGCCGAGTCCGATGTCGTCCAGGGTGAGCGCCCGGCGCAGCCGGTCGCCCAGCACCCCGCAGATCAGATCGGGCACCTGGCCGCGGGGCCGCTGGCCCTTCAACCACCGGGACACCGCGGTGTGTTCGTACCGCAGGGCAAGGCCTCTGGCCCGGCCCGCCTCATTGACCCGGGCGGCGAGTCCGGCGTGGGAGATGCCCGCCTCGTCGAGCAGTGAATCGAGCAGGGTGTTGGGCTGCATGTGCGGTGCCCCTCCAGTGACGCGTCCGATTCCGGGCCCTCTTGACGAGGGCGCCAGCGTAGTGCGATTCGCACGGGGTGTGAACGTAATGCCCGCATCCGCACCTTGTGCACTCTGCCGCCGGACGCCCGGGACCGATTGACTGGAGTCCGCCTCGGAAAGAGGCGGCCGGGCCGCCGGCTCCCCCTCGCACAGTGCGGTGGCCCGCAACCGCGCCGTCTGCCCTGCCGACCTGCCCGACACTCCGCGGCGGGGCAGGCGGCGCCGGCCGTCATGGCGATGTCCGGCCATGACGCCCTACCGGCGGAAGGAAGTCGTGCCTACCACCCCGGTCACGGTCATCCCGGGCCGGGGGCATGGACATTGCCCGGGCGCGTATAAGTCCGTGAGCTTCTCCGTACGGGTGTCCGCCGGTACGTCGGAAGGGGAAGCACCGGGTGACCGAGGCTCAGGGGGCAGCGGCTCAGGGGCGAGTTGCTTTACGGGGACGTGCCCGGTCGGAGCTTGTTCCGACGGATGTCTCTCCGGTGCGCGGCTTGCCAGCGGGAGCTGCTCCGGTGGGTGGCCGGCCGGTGGGCCCGCGACTAACACGGCACCCTCGGCCGGCCGCTCGCCCGAAAGCCCCGCGTCCCGCTCCCGGCAATCCGCACCCGTATCCGGCTCCGAGTCCCCCACCCGTACCGCCGGCCGGTCGTTGCGCAGGACCAGCAGCGCCATGTCGTCCGTGATCCGCCCGCCCGTGTGCCGCAGCAGCGCGGCATGCACCCGCCGCACCACATCGGCCGGCGCGAGCGGCGCCCCACGGTCACCCGCCACGGCTTCCGCGAGTGCGTCCTCCAGACCGAAGAACCGTCCCGCCGAGTCCCGGGCGTCCTGCGCGCCGTCGGTGTGCAGGAACAGCGACTCGCCGGGCAGCAGCGGACCGCACCTCTGGAGCGGAAGTTCCGCCGGCAGCGGAAAGGCGCCGAGGGGCGGCAGCGGCTCCGCGGTCGCGAGCGGCACGGCGCTCCGGCCGAGCCGATACGGCCAGGGATGGCCGCAGTTCAGGGCCCGTACCTGCGCGTCGGCCCCGATCTCCAGCAGCAGTACGGTGACGAACTCCTCCGCCGACAGTCCCTCCGGATCCCCGGCGCCGTACTCGATGCCCGCGAACCCCCGCCCGGCCCGCCAACGCCCGAACGCCCGGCGTCCGAATCCCCGGCGCCCGATGCCCCAGCCGTACCACCGGCAGCAGGACCAGCGTCCGCCGGTGCCCCCGACGCCGAACCCGCGCCGCACGGCTCTCCAGCCGTCCGGCCCGGGACCGTCACGTCTCAGCCCCTTCAGCACCGGCCCGTCCGCAGCGGGCCCCGAGCCGTCCCGGCCCTCCGCCCTGACGGTCTCCTGCCACCACAGCTCCCGCAGATGACGCTGATGCGCCCGGTCGAGTCTTCGCAGCACACCGTCGAGCTCCGGCTCGTCGTGCGCGGCCTCCCGGAAGCTGCCCAGCACCGCGGCCACCGCTCCGATCGCGGGCAGTCCGTGCCCGCGCACATCGCCGATGACGACACGGACGCCGTGCGGGGTGGCCACCGCCTCGTACAGATCGCCGCCCACATCGGCGCCCCGGGAGGCGGAGAGCTGGCGGGCGTGGACGGCCAGCCCGTCGATCCGTGCCGGGAGCGGTCTGAGCAGCACCTCCTGCACGGCCCGCGCCACCGCCCGTACCTGGCTCAGCTCCCGGAGCCCCCGGCGCCGCACCCGGTTCAGCAGATACGCCACCACCAGCAGGAAGGCCACACAGGTCACGATCCGCGGGATCAGATTGTCGAGAGTGGCCGGCGGGCAGGTCAGCTCCCAGGTGACCACGAGGGCGAGCACACCGCCCGGGATCGCGCACTCGACGACACCCCAGGGGGCCGGCGCGTCCTCGAACGCGTCCTCTTCTGCCCTGGTCCGATTCATCCGCCGGCCCCCTTCGGCCGCCCGGCTGCTAAGCCGATGGGCGTACGTCGACCGTAGTGGCCGGATCGATTGTGTCGATCACGCATATGCGTTGGCGAACCCGCTCCGGACTTCTCACCCGAATGAGTGAGGGGCGCTTCCGGAGATCCGGAGGCGCCCCTCAGGGGACGGCCGTCTGTCCAACGACGACCTATGACCAGGTGTTACGCAATGGCGATTATGCGCCGCGAAGAACCGCGCCGGTCCGCTCGGCGGCCAGCGCGACGGCCGCGTCACGGGCGGCCGTGGCCTCCTCGACGGTCAGCGTGCGGTCCGGCGCGCGGAAGCGCAGGGCGTACGCGAGCGACCGGTGGCCCTCCCCGATCTGCTCGCCGGTGAAGACGTCGAACAGCCTCAGGGACTCCAGGAGTTCACCCGCGCCCTCGCGCAGCGCCCGCTCCACCTCGGCGGCCGGTACGTCCCGCGCGACGACCAGCGCCACGTCCTGGGTGGCGACCGGGTACGTCGAGATCCGGGGCGCCTCGATCGCGCCGGTGCCCGCCCGCTCCAGCAGATCGAGATCGATCTCCATGGCGCAGGTGCGCTCCGGCACCCCGAGCGCCTTGACCACGCGCGGTTGCAGCTCTCCGGCATGGCCGACGAGGGTCTCCTCGCCGTCCACGGTGACGAGCAGCGCGGCGCAGCGGCCGGGGTGCCAGGGCTCGTGCCGGTCCGCCCGCACGGTCAGCTCGGCGCCTGCCTCCCTGGCGACGGTGCGGGCCGCCTCCACGGCGTCCGCCCAGTCGGCCGGGCGGCCCTCGCCCCACCAGCCGGCCTGTTCGCGTGCTCCGGCCAGCACGACCGCGGCGCGGCGCGGCTGGCGCGGCAGCGCGGCGTCCAGCAGGGCCAGGTCCTCGGCGGACGGCCGCCGGTCGACGGGCAGCCGTACCGGTACGGTCTCGTCGCCGGTGGGCCGGAAGACCAGGCCGGTCTCGAAGAGCGCCAGATCGTGCGAACCGCGGCCGTCGTTGCGGCGCAGCGCCGCGAGCAGTCCGGGCAGCAGCGTGGTGCGCAGCGCGGGCTCCTCGTCGGAGAGCGGGTTGACGAGCTTGACCGTACGGCGGCGGGCGTCGTCGGCCGGCAGCCCGAAGGCGTCGAGCACCGCGTCCCCGATGAACGGGTAGTTCAGCGCCTCGACATAACCGGCTCCCGCCAGGGCGCGGCCGACGCGGCGGTGCAGCCGCTGGCGCTCGGTGAGTCCGCGGCCGGACGGCGGGGTGGGCAGCGTCGAGGGGAGGTTCTCGTACCCCTCAAGGCGGATGACCTCCTCGGCGAGGTCATTGGGCGCGCCGAGGTCGGGCCGCCAGGACGGCACGGTCACGACGAGTTCGTCCTGCCCGTAGACGTCGCAGCCGATCTGCTGGAGGCGGCGTACGACGGTCTCCCTGCCGTAGCCGACACCGGCGACGCGGTCGGGGTGGTCGGCGGGCATGGTGATGGTGCGCGGCGCGGAGGGCGCGACGACCTCGGTGACCCCGGCCTCGGCCGAGCCGCCCGCGAGCAGCACCAGCAGATCGACGGTCCGCTGCGCGGCGGCGGCCGTGGCCTGCGGGTCCACACCGCGCTCGAAGCGCTTGGACGCCTCGGAGGCCAGCTTGTGGCGGCGCGCGGTCCTGGCGATGGAGATCGCGTCGAAGTGCGCGGCCTCGATGACCACCTCGGTGGTGCCCTGGACCTCGCCGGTCTCGGGGTGGGCCGTGAGGTCGGCGATCTCGGTGTTGGCGCCGCCCATCACCCCGGCGAGGCCGATGGGCCCGCGGTCGTCGGTGATGACCAGGTCCTGGGGGTCCAGGATCCGCTTGGCGCCGTCGAGCGTGGTGATCTTCTCGCCGGGCTGGGCTCGGCGGACTCCGATCGGCCCCTCAAGACGGGAGCGGTCGTACGCGTGCAGGGGCTGGCCCAGCTCCAGCAACACGTAGTTGGTGATGTCGACGGCGAGGGAGATCGGCCGCATTCCGGCTTTCTGGAGCCGGCGGGTCAGCCAGATCGGGCTCCGCGCCTCGGGGTCGAGGCCCGTGACCGTACGCGCGGTGAAGCGGTCGCAGCCGCTCGGGTCGGCGATCCGTACCGGGTGGCCGTACGAATTGGGCGCCGGTACGTCGAGCAGCGCCGGATCGCGCAGGGTCAGCCCGTACGCGATGGCGGTCTCGCGGGCGACACCGCGCAGCGAGAGGCAGTAGCCGCGGTCGGGGGTGACGGCGATGTCGAGGACCTCGTCCACCAGCTCCAGCAGCGCGATGGCGTCGCTGCCGACCTCGTGCTCCGGCGGCAGGACGATGATCCCGCCCGAGCCGTCGTCGCCCATGCCCAGTTCGTCGCTGGAGCAGATCATGCCGTGCGACGTCCTGCCGTACGTCTTGCGCGCGGAGATCGCGAAGTCGCCCGGCAGGACCGCGCCGGGCAGCACCACGACGACCTTGTCGCCGACGCGGAAGTTGCGCGCGCCGCAGACGATCTCCTGCGGTTCGCCGGTGCCGTTCGCGGTGCCGACGTCGACGGTGCAGAAGCGGATGGGCTTCTTGAAGCCCTCCAGCTCCTCGATGGTGAGTACCTTGCCGACGACGAGGGGGCCCTTGAGGCCGTCGCCGAGCTGCTCGACGGTCTCGACCTCCAGACCGGCGGAGACGAGCTTGGCCTGGACGTCGCGGCCGGTCTCCGTCGCCGGCAGGTCGACGTACTCCCGCAGCCAGGAAAGCGGGACGCGCATCAGATCTCCATCCCGAACGGCCGGGTGAACCGGACGTCGCCCTCGACCATGTCTCGCATGTCCTCGACGTTGTGGCGGAACATCAGCATCCGCTCGATACCGAAACCGAACGCGAATCCGCTGTACTTCTCCGGGTCGACACCGCAGGCGGTCAGCACCTTGGGGTTGACCATGCCGCAGCCGCCCAGCTCGATCCATCCCTCGCTGCCACAGGTGCGGCAGGGCCGGTCGGGGTTGCCGACCGAGTCGCCCCGGCAGACGTAGCAGACCATGTCCATCTCGGCGGACGGCTCGGTGAAGGGGAAGTAGTTCGGGCGGAGCCGGGTCGTCATGTCCGGGCCGAAGAGCGCCTGCACCATGTGGTCGAGGGTGCCCTTGAGGTCGGCCATGGTCAGGCCCTCATCGACGGCGAGCAGCTCGATCTGGTGAAAGACCGGGGTGTGGGTGGCGTCCAGCTCGTCGGTGCGGTAGACGCGCCCCGGACAGACGACATACACCGGGGGCTCGCGGTCGAGCAGGGTGCGGGCCTGGACCGGCGAGGTGTGCGTACGGAGCACGACACCCGACTCGTCCGCCGAGCCGCCGGGCACGTTCGGGCCCTGGACGAAGAAGGTGTCCTGCATCTGGCGCGCGGGGTGGTCGGGGACAAAGTTGAGCGCGTCGAAGTTGAACCACTCCGCCTCGGCCTCGGGCCCCTCCGCGACCTCGTACCCCATCGCCACGAACACATCGGCGACCCGCTCCATGAGCGTGGTCAGCGGGTGGCGCGCGCCGGACGGTACCCGGTCGTAGGGCAGCGTGACATCCACCGCCTCCTCGACCAGGACACGGGCGTCCCGCTCCGCCTCCAGCTCGGCCTGCCGGGCGGCGAGGGCCTTGCTGACGGCGCCGCGGGCCTGGCCCACGCGCCGGCCCGCCTCGGCCTTGGCCTGCGGCGGCAGCGCGCCGATCTCCCGGTTGGCGAGCGCGAGCGGCGAGGTGCCCGAGGTGTGCGCGGTCTTGGCGTGGACGAGCGCGTCGAGATCACCGGCGGCGGCGAAGGCCGCGAGCGCCTCGTCCCGCATGCGCTCGATCTGTTCCGGTTTCAGTGCCTCGACCTCGACTGGGTCGTACGACTTGTTGGGTGCCGACATCTCTTCCCGTACTTCCGATTGGCTGGCGAAACGACCCTGCTCGATCACTGAGGGCACGAAGGTTGCCAATGGTCGAGTCTAGGGCCGTACGGAGGTGAAGTGGCCCGCGGGCCACTGGGGCGTCCGCCCGCCGGCTGCCACCGCCCTGTCTGTCGCTTCGCGGCAGATCCTATTTCAGGTAGGCGGGCGCGCCGACGGGCAGAATAAATCGGAACTGGGCGCCGCCGCCGGGTCCCCGGCCGACCGTGATCGTCCCGCCGTGCGCCTCGACGACGCCCTTGACGATATACAGGCCCAGGCCCGTCCCGCCGCGCTTGCTCCCGCGCCAGAAGCGGGTGAAGACGCGGCCCATCGACTCCTCGGGGATCCCGGGGCCTTCGTCGCACACGGTGACGGACGTTCCCTTCTCTGTCGTCGCCTCGCGCTGGAGGGACGCGGCGGCCACCTCGATGGTGACGGTTCCCTCGCCGTGGCGCACCGCGTTTTCCAGCAGGTTCCCCAGGATCTGGTCGATCTTGTCGGGATCCGCCCACAGATCGGGCAGCGGCTGCTGGATCCGTACGAGAAACCGGTCGGGCGACTGTCCCGCGGCGGTGTGCGCCTGCACATGCCGGCCCACGGCCACCCCGATGTCCACGGGCTGGCGGCGCACCTCAAGACGGCCGGAGTCGATCCGGGAGATGTCGAGCAGCTCGGCGATCAGCCGGGTGACCCGGTTGGCGTCGGCGTCGACGGTCTCCAGCATCAGCCGCTTCTGGTCGTCCGTGAAACGCTCCCACTTGGCGAGCAGGGTCGCCGTGAACCCCTTCACCGACGTCAGCGGCGAGCGCAGCTCATGGGCGACGGTGGCGATCAGCTCGGCATGGCTGCGCTCGGTGCGCCGCCGCGCTTCCGTACCGCGTACACAGATCACCAGCCGGCGCACCGGCCCGGTCTGACGGGCGCGTACGTACCGGGCCGAGACCAGCACCTCCCGGCCGCCGGGCAGCAGCAGATTGCGTTCGGGCTGGCCGACGCGGGTGGCGAGTCCGCCGTACGGATCGGTCAGCGCCCACCAGCGGCGGCCCTTGAGATCCTCCAGCGGCAGCGCTTCGTCCAGCGGCCGGCCGAGGGCGGCGGAGAGCGGTACGGCGGTGATCCGGACGGCGGCGGCGTTGAAGCAGATGACCCGGCCGTGCTCATCGGCGACGACGAGCCCGTCGGGCAGATCGTCGGGATCGATCCCGAGCCCGGCCGCCGCGGCACCGTAGTCCTCTGGCGGCGGACCGCCCGGGCCGTGCGGGTCCTCGGAACTTTCAGGGCCGTCCTGGGCGGGCACGGCTTCAGGCTCGGCGTCGGCGAGCCCGGGGGCGGGGCCGTTGAGGCCGTCCGGGCCGCCGGGGACGGACGCCGGGCCGTCCGGGCCCGGCGCGGCGGGTATCGGTGCGGGTGCCGGTGTGTCGCTCCGCGGCGCCTCGGGTCCGCCGGAGGGCGCACGCGCTAAAGCTCCCTGGACCGCAGCGGGTCCGCTCGCCCCGACAGTCATGCCCGCATCCCACCTCTTCCGCGTAGCTCAGTGGGCCCGAAGCCGCAACATTACTAGCTGAATGTGACGGAGCCGACCCCCTCAGCGCGCGGGACGGACTCGCTGGGCGCGCGCGGAGGCGTAGAGACATACGGCCGCGGCGGTCGCCAGGTTCAGACTCTCGGCCTTTCCGTGGATCGGCACCCGTACCACCGCGTCCGCGAGGTCCCGGGTCCCGGCCGGCAGCCCCCATGCCTCGTTGCCGAAGATCCAGGCGGTGGGCCCGCCCATGGTCCCCGCGTCCAGCTCGTCGTCCAGGTCGTTCTCGCCCGCCCCGTCGGCGGCGAGGACACGGACACCCGCCTCCCGCAGCCCCTGGACGGCGTCCTCCACCGGAACACCGACCACGACCGGCAGATGGAAGAGCGAGCCGACCGAGGCGCGGACCGACTTGGGGTTGTAGAGATCGACGGACGCGTCGGTGAGGACGACGGCGTCCGCGCCCGCCGCGTCCGCGCAGCGCAGCACCGTACCGGCGTTGCCCGGGTCGCGGACATGCGCGAGTACGGCCACGAGCCGGGGCCGTGCGCGCAGGATGTCCTCGAACGGCGAGTCGAGGAAGCGGCAGACACCGAGCAGCCCCTGCGGGGTCACGGTCTGCGAGACATCGGCGAGCACGCCGTCGGCCGCGTAGTGGACCCGCGCCCCGGTGGCCCGCGCCGCGTCCACGATGTCGGCGTACCGCTCGGCGGCCTCGGCCGTGGTGAACAGCTCGGTCAGCGTCGGCTCGCCGCCCTCCCCGCGATGGGCGACCGCTTCCCGTACGGCCTGGGGTCCCTCGGCGATGAACCGGCGTTCCTTACCGCGGAAGGCGCGCTTGGCGAGCCTTCTGGCGGCGGTGACACGCGGGGAGCGCGGGGAGATCAGCTCGGGGGTGCCCATGGGCGGCGGCTCGCTTTTCTTCGTACGGGATGGCGGTGGCCCGGCCGTACGGGACGGGACCCGGGCCGGGAACGCACCGGACCCGCAGGCGCGGTGCCTGCGGGTCCGGCGGGAAGGAGAGACGGCCTGACGGGATCAGGCGGCGGCCTTCGGAGCGTTCACATCGCTCGGGAGGGCCTTCTGGGCGACCTCGACCAGCGCGGCGAACGCGGTGGCGTCATTGACGGCCAGCTCGGCGAGGATCTTGCGGTCCACCTCGACATTGGCGGCCTTGAGCCCCTGGATGAAGCGGTTGTACGTGATCCCGTTGGCGCGGGCGGCCGCGTTGATGCGCTGGATCCAGAGCTGACGGAAGTCGCCCTTGCGCTTCTTGCGGTCGTTGTAGTTGTAGACGAGGGAGTGGGTGACCTGCTCCTTCGCCTTGCGGTACAGGCGCGAACGCTGGCCGCGGTAACCGCTGGCCTGCTCCAGGATCGCCCGGCGCTTCTTGTGGGCGTTGACTGCCCGCTTGACGCGTGCCACGTGTTAACTCCTTGTAGCGGGGCCGTGGTTGGACTCACACGGCCCGAGAACGAATAGGTCCCGGTCCTGCTGCCGTGCCCCCGGTCACCCGGGGCCGCGACATCACTTGCCGAGAAGCTTCTTGATCTTCTTGGCGTCGCCCGGGGCCATCTCGGCGTTGCCGGTGAGGCGACGCGTCAGCTTGGACGACTTGTGCTCCAGCAGGTGGCGCTTGCCGGCCCGCTCGCGCAACACCTTGCCGGAGCCGGTGATCTTGAAGCGCTTGCTGGCACCGCTGTGCGTCTTGTTCTTCGGCATGGCGCCGTTCTCTCCTCGTCAGTGGCGCTCCCTGCCGACCGGTCGGGCCGGCGCGCGGGAGCGTCAGATCTCTGATGGTTTCCGGACCGGAGCCGTGGGCCGCCTGGATGGCGGCCCCCCGGATCACGCTTCGGAAGATGCCTCGGCCGGAGCCTCCGCGGTGGAGCCCGCCGACTCCTCGGCCGCGCCGCCCTGGCGACCGGCCTTGCGGGCCGCCTGGGCCTCGCGGGCCTCGGCCATGGCCTCGGTCTTCTTCTTGTGCGGGCCAAGGACCATGATCATGTTCCGGCCGTCCTGCTTCGGGTTCGACTCGATGAAGCCGAGTTCCTCGACGTCCGAGGCGAGCCGCTGAAGCAGTCGGAAGCCCAGCTCGGGACGGGACTGCTCACGGCCACGGAACATGATCGTGATCTTGACCTTGTCACCCTGCTTGAGGAACCGGACGACATGACCCTTCTTGGTGTCATAGTCGTGCGGGTCGATCTTGGGCCGGAGCTTCATCTCCTTGATGACCGTGTGCGCCTGGTTCTTGCGCGCTTCACGGGCCTTCATGGCCGACTCGTACTTGAACTTCCCGTAGTCCATGAGCTTGCACACGGGCGGACGGGCGTTCGCCGCGACCTCGACCAGGTCCAGGTCGTACTCCTGCGCAAGCTCCAGGGCCTTGGCAAGCGGCACGATGCCCACCTGCTCGCCACTGGGACCGACAAGTCGCACTTCGGGAACGCGAATCCGGTCGTTGATGCGGGGCTCGGCGCTGATGGATCCTCCTCGGTAGCACCACACGACTGTCTGGCAGACAGCCACGTAACGTCTGTTTCATAGGACCAACCGCGGCGGAACACGAAAAATGCCCCGGACGGCACACAGGCAGGGCTCCTACTGAATACCGGAGCACCGCCGCGCATGTACCACGGGGCGCGTCGGGCGGCTCCATCGTCCGTACGGAACGATGGGCACCGCCTGACCGGTGACCCGCCGCCCCTTAGGGGCAGCCAGGTGGGAGATCGGAGCCTCCACTTGTGGGCCGGGCATAAGGATGTCCGGCCGGTCGTAACACAAGGTTAGCAGTTCCCCGGAGAAGGTGCTAACCCTGTGACTCCCAGGGGTCCGGCGGTCCGTGCGGGCGGGCTCCCGCGGGCGGGCCGCGCCCCTCGTACGCCTATCGTATGGGGCATGAGTGACGCCACCTCCCCCCAAGAGTCCCCCGGCTTCGACGCCATGACGCGCGACATCGCGGAGGTCCCCGCCGTCGAGGTGATCGTCACGGTCGCGGTGAACCTGATGAGCGCCGCCGCCGTGAAGCTCGGTCTGACCGAGGAGGGCGAGGAGCACAAGGACCTGGACGAGGCCCGGAAGCTGGTCCACGCGCTGGCCGGGCTGATGGACGCGAGCGCGACGGAGATCAGCTCGTTCCACGCGGCGCCGCTGCGGGACGGGCTGAAGTCGCTCCAGCTCGCGTTCCGTGAGGCGTCGGTGGTACCGGACGAGCCGGGACAGGGCCCGGGCGAGAAGTACACGGGCCCGGTCTACGGCTGAGCCGCTCCACGGCTGATCCGCTTCACGGGCCGTCTTCGACCCGGCTCGGGCACGAGCCGCGTCAGGCACGAGCCCGGGTCAGGCGCAGCCCTGTTAAACACAAGCCCTGTCAGGCGCGTACGAAGAGGGGCTCGCCGGGCGGTACGGCTCCGGCCGGCAGCAGTGCCAGGTCGAGCCCGCGCACCAGGCGGGCCCTCAGGATGTCGTCGGCCGCCAGCGCCCCGGCGATCCGGCGCGCCGCCTCGGCAGGGGGCGCGCCCGGATCCACTACCAGCGCGAGGGTGCCGTCCGCGCTGCCGGGGCCGAGATACGCCCGCAGGACCGCGGGCTCGGCGGCGACCGCGGCCCGTACCGCGCCGGTGACGGCGGGATCGTCCAGTGGATCGGTGCTCGTACGCCCCTCGGCGAGGGCGAGCAGCGCGGGCCCGGTGAGCTGGTACGGCACGGGCCCCGCCAGATCGATCACCACGGTGTCGGCCTTCTCGTGCACGGCGGCCTGAAGCGCCTGACGCAGCGGTACGGCGACAGGCCGCGCCGCGGGATCCCAGCGGGCCAGCGCCTCGGTGGACGTGAAGGCGGGCAGCGCGCGCCGGTCTCCCGCCGTCAGGGTCGGCACGGCCATGTCACTCGACTTCTCGCGCCGCAGCCCCCGCTCGTCCTCCTCGGTCTCACCGAGCACGGCGACGACGGGCACCAGCAGCCGAGCCCCCTTGAGCGCCGCGAGCACCCGCGCCTCGGCCGCCCGGTCCTGGGCCCACTCGGCCAGGGCCGCCGCCAGCACAGGATCGGGAGAGCCGTCGTCATCGGAGAAACCGGACCCGGGAATGTTCTTGAGCGCCACGAGTGGAGCCTAGGCCATGTGCCGGACACACCTACGCCCCGTCTCGGCACGGCCGGGATGCGACCGTGCGGAGCCCGGCCGGGCTCGGTGTCATCGCGTCGAGACCGGCCGGGCTCCGAGGGTCACGAGGCGTTCAGACCCAGGGTGTACGTGCCTGTCTTCAGCGCGCCGGGGTCGACGGTCAGGGTGTAGACGCCGTTGGCCGGGAGAGCGGCCAGGGCGTACGAGAGGGTCGACGCGCTCATGGAGCGCTCGTTGACCAGCCACTTGCCGTCGGGTCCTGCGACCGACAGCACCCATTCGGATGCCGGGGCGCTGATACCGAGGGTGAGCTTCTGCCCCTTGGTTCCGGTGAAGGTGAGGTGGCCGTGTCCGCCCGGTGTGGTGATCGTGACCGGCTTCGGCGCACCTCCCACGGTGACCGCTCCCGCGTCCACGTCCGGGACGAGAGTCGCCGTCGTACGGCCGGTCGCGGGCGCGTTGGGCTGGACCAGGATCCGGTGCGTGCCGGCCGCGAGCGGGGCGCGCAGGGCGATGTCCAGGTCCGCCGTGCGCAGCGTGCCCAGCGAGACGTCGGACGACGCGCCCGGCGGAAGGTGCCTGATGGACGACGGGCCGGTCAGGGTGGTCCCGGAGAACACCAGCGCCGAGCCGTCCCCGCCCACCGCGTCGGTGGTGTACTCCAACTGCTGGCCGGGCCGGGTGAGTTCACTCGTGACGGAAGGGCTCGCCGCGGTCAGCGTCCCCGCTGCCACCGGCTTCGACAGCCACAGCGTGAGGGAACCGGTCGCCACTGTCCCCGGGGTCAGCAGCAGGCTGTACCGCTTGCCCGGGGTGAGTCCGGCCAGATAGTGGACGCCGTCCGCGTTCTTGGCGAACGAGCCGACGGCCTGTGACGTACCGCCCTCGGGGATCAGCCGGACATCGGTCGGCTGCGGCACGCTGTTGCCCGTGGCGGCGAAGCCCAGTGACGCGGTGTCGGGCGCCGTGAAGTCGATCCGCGCGCGCTGCCCGGGGCGGGTCAGCTCGGCTTTCGCCGACGGACCGTCCGCCGCCAGGGGTACGGCGAGATCCTCGCTCAGGGTCAGGGTCAGGCTCCCGCCCGCGCCCTTGTTCGGGTTCACGATCACGGTGTACGCGCCCGATTCCGGCAGCCCGGCCGCGGACAGATCGATGGTCGCCGTCTTGCCCGCGGCGACGGTCTGCCCGTTCACAACCGCCGCGCCGGACGGTGCGAGCACGGTCACGGCGGCGGCCTCGGTGAAGGTGTTGCCCGTGACGGCCAGTGTGAGATGAGCGCCTGCGCCGGCTGTGAAGACCGACTGCGCGTTCTGTCCGAAGCGGCCGATGCTCACCGCGACCGGATCACCAGTGGCGGAGAGCGGGGCGAGTTCCACCGGGCGCGACAGAGTCAGCGCCAGCCTGCCGGTCGCCAGCGGATTGTCCGGCAGCACGGCGATCGTGTACGTACCGGAGTCCGGCAGCGCGGAACTGTCCCACTCGGCACTGGAGTTGTCAGGAACCGTGAAGAAGTCCAGCCGGGAACCGTTGGGCCGCCGGATTTCCATCCGCGTGTAACCGCCCAGCCCCGACGCCGCCGTTCCCAGCGAGACACGCTGCCCGGCGGTGGCGGTGAAGGTGGCACGGCCGTCCTGGCCGATCCGGTCGATCGGCAGTTCCACGGCGGGGGCGGCCGGATCAAGGGCCCCGGCCTCCGCGTAATGCGAAGCGGTCACCTTCACCGTGCCCGTGGCGCCTCCGTCGGGGTCAAGGGTCAGTGTGTACGGACCCGCCTGCGGCAGCGCGTCGATGTCGAGGGCGCCCGCGCCCCTGGCGGCCACATACCGGCTGAGGACCTGGCTGCCGTCCGGACCGTACAGGCGCGCGTACAGGCTCTTTTCCATGCCGGCCGCGTCGACGCCCAGGCTGAGCGAGTCGCCCGGCTGCGCGGAGAAGGTCAGCGCTCCGTCCTGCCCGGCCCTGGAGAGCGTGGTCAGGGCCGTGGGGCCGGTCGGATCGAGCTGCCCGTTCACCCGCTCGGACAGCGTCACCGTGGCCGAACCGCTGTTGCCCGTACCCGGCCTGAGGATCAGTGAGTAACGGCCGGCCAGCGGCAGATCACTGACCTCCCAGTCGTCCGCGGCACCGCTCACAGTGCCGTTGATGCCGACCTTGGCGCCCTGGGGGTCGTACAGCTCCAGGGCGACCGAGGAGTTGAAGGTCGAGTTGGTGACGGCGAAACCGATGTCGTCACCCGCGTCGGCGTCGAACAGGACCTGCGCCCTGTTGCCGGGGGTGGTGACCGAAAGGACAGGCGGTGTCTCGTCCGTGAACGATGTCGTCGCCGACGAATCGATGTCCCCGTCCCCGTTGATGACCGCGTTTGCAGTCGCGGGCCCAGCGGCCGACAGTGCCAGTACGAGCGCGCCGACGGCCAGTGATCGCCGACGCGTGGATAGTTCTGATCCGAACCGCTCTCTGTGCATACGCACATACCCTCCCCAGAGCAACACCAATTGGCCACAGACGGCCCAAGCCACCCACGCTTCCCGCGCGAGCCGTCACAACGTACACACATCCGGTGACAGCCGCATCGGAAAAAGATCAATCGCGCCAGGCCGTACGGTCGTGTGGTGGATCTTTCTGTCGCGGTGTACGACATGGCCGGCGGGCGCGAGGCGGCGTACGGCGAGGACCGGCGGTATGTGTGCGCCAGTGTGGTCAAGGTCGCGGTTCTCGCGGCGCTGCTGTTGCGGGCTCAGGACGCCGGGGAGTGGCTGACCGGCGGTCAGGAGCGGCTCGCCGCGGCCATGATCGAGCGCAGTGACAACGACGCGGCGACGGTGCTGCGCGCGGCGGCCGGTGGGGTGGCGGGGCTGGACGCGGCGTACGCGCGGCTCGGGATGCGGCGGACGGCGGCGGCGCCCGCGTGGGGGCTGACCCGTACCACCGCGCGCGATCAACTCACGTTGCTGAAGGCCGTGTTCGACATGGACACCAGGAATTCACCATTGAATGGCCGGTCGCGCCGGTTCATCGCGGACCTGATGGAACGAGTGGTGCCTGGCCAGGACTGGGGTGTGTCGGCCGCGGGCGGCGACTGGGCGCTGAAGAACGGCTGGCTGCCCAGGACCGCCGGCGGTCTGTGGGTGGTCCACTCGGTGGGCCGGGTGCGGAACTGTCTGATCGCGGTCCTGTCCGACGGCCACGCCACCAGGGACGAGGGCATCGCCCGGGTCGAGACGGCCGCCGTCAGCGCCGTACGCCGAACGCGCCGGGGCGCCTGACACCGCCGCGCCACAGCACCACCGCGCACGCCAGCAGCACGGCACCGGCCGCGCCCGCCGTGGGAGCGAGCCAGGAGGCCGGTTCCGGCTCCGCGCGCGGCACGGAGGGCCCGGCGCCGAAGTACCGCTCGCCGTATCCCGCGGACCGGCCCCGCAGCTCCGTACGCGACCGCTCGCCGCCCGCCTCGATGGCCGCGGCCGGGTCGACGGTCCCGTACCCCCTGGAGTCGTCGCGCCCGCCCTGGGGCGCGTCGCGCGCGGTCTCCGCGAGCAGCTTCTTGATCTGCGCGGGGGTGAGGTCGGGGTGGGCGGACCGTACGAGGGCGACCGCTCCGGAGACGAACGCGGCGGCGGCGCTGGTGCCCCAGCCCTCGTAGTAACGGCGGTCCGGGTCCGCTATCACCACATCGACGCCGGGAGCGCTGACTGTGGCGTACCAGCGGCTCGTGGAGAACGCGGCGTGCGTCCCGTAGCGGTCGACGGCCGCCACCGCGATCACTCCGGGATAGGCGGCGGGGTACGAGATGTGGTCGCCCTTCTCACCGCCGTTGCCGGCCGAGGCGACGACGACGGCTCCCTTGGCGAGGGCGTACTGGACGGCCGCGTCCTCGGCCGGCTCCGGGTGCGCCGACTCGCTGTCGTCGCCGAGGGAGAGGTTGATGACGTCGGCGCCGTGGTCGGCGGCCCAGCGGATGCCTTCGGCGAGGGCGCCGCCCTTGGAGTTGCGGGCCTTGGTGCGGGCGGGGTCGGTGCCTTCGAGGATGACCCGTACGGGAAGGATCTTCGCCTGGGGCGCGATCCCGAGGACACCCTCGGAGCGGTCGGGCCCATGGCCGTGCCCCGCGATGATGCCGGCCATGGCGGTGCCGTGGCGGGCCCATGAGCGGTCGCCGTCGGAGGCGCCGAAGCCGATCAGGTCCTTGCCCTGGAGCACCTGTCCGTCGAGATCGGGGTGGGTGGGGTCGACACCGGTGTCGAGGACGGCGACGGTGATGCCATGGCCCTGGGAGGTGCGCCAGGCACGCTCGGTGTGCAGCGCGTCGAGAGCCCACTGCTGGGCGCGTATCTCGTCGGCGTGCGCGGGAGCGGCGGGTACGAGCAGGAAGAGAGCGGCGGCGAGTACGGGGGCGAGGCGCTTCCGGCCACGGGGGCTCCGTGTCGTCCGGGGCCTCGGGGACTGCGGGGTCTTCGGCAGCTCGGGGGTCATGGACCTCTTCGGTGGCTCCGGGATCATTCGGGGGCCACCGCACCGGCGCTCGCGGTCGCCCGCAGCCCTCGTTCGATACCGTCCGCGATCCCCTTGGCCTCATGGCCGAGACCGGCCTGCGCGGGCGCGCTCGTGGCGCCCTTGGCCATGGCCTTGCCGACGGGCTGGGGCGCGGTCACCGTACGTCCGTCCGCGAAGCCGGAGACGGCGTACACGACGACGGGCGCCTCGGTGAGGACGTTCACCGTCCAGCTCGCCCGCTGCGCGGGACCGAACCGGGCGGCGGCGGTGCCCTCGACCGGGAACGTGAGGGGCATGAGGTCGGCGCGCTCGGTGAGCCGCTCGCCGCGGAAGCGGGCGCTCAGGGCCTCCATCCCGGCGGGCTCGGCCCGGGTGAAGACGAGCCCCACGGTGGTGACGCTGCTGGAGGTGGCGTCCGTGTAGGTGGCGCGCAGGACGCGCCCGCAGCCGACCGGGCGCAGGGCGCTCAGCAGGAGCGGGTCGAGGGTGCCGGCGCAGCCGCTGTCCGGGGCGACCGCGATCCGGGTCCACTCCCGGTCAGCGCCGCCGGGGCCCGCGCCGTCGCCCTTGAGGGTGCGGGGGAAGAGGGTGTCGACGGGGACGCTGTGCCAGAGGGCGCGGGCGGTGGTGTACGTGTCGCGGGCGGCGGGTTCCGCGGCCGAGTCACCGGTCAGCCAGGTGCCGGTGGCGGCGCCCCCGATCAGCCCGAGGCCGAGGACGACACAGACGAGGGCGGAGGCCGTCCTGACCGGGCGCCGGGCGGATACGGGCCGGAGCCGGGTCGTGGTCTCCATGGGGGTCTCGGGGACCTGCGGGCCCCGCGCGAGACCGATGCCGCCGAAGGGCCGGCCCCAGGGCAGCGGCGGTACGGGCGGTCGCGGAGGGACGGGCCGCGAAGAGACATGCTGCGAGGGGACGGGCTGCGAGGGGAGCACGCGCAGCCGGGTGGTGACCTCGGAGGGCGGAGGCTCGGTGGCGGGCGGGCGCCCGAGGGGCGTTCGGTGGTCGTACGGACGCTGCTCACCCACGCGCTGCCCGACCGTCGGCGGGCCCGGGGGCGGCGGAGGTATCCGGGGCAGCCCTGGCGGCTGCTCGGGCAGCAGCAGGGCGTCGGTGACGCGCGAGGCGGCGGGCGGGCGCGGGAGGTCGGTGGTGCGGGGGGCCGCCGGTGGGCGCGGGCCGTCTGTGGTTCGCGGG
>NZ_LATD01000291.1 GCF_000981895.1 Streptomyces odonnellii
CGGCGGCCACCCCCGCCCCCACCCACCGCACCGCCGACGCCGGCGGCTGCCCGACCCGTCGTACCAGCTCGGCGAGGGACGGCGCGGCGATGTACTCGATGGCCATCCAGGGCCGCTCCGCGCCGGCGTCGGCGCCCAGCACCCGTGCCGTGTACGTGTTGTCGACCCGCTGGGCCAGCGCCACTTCGCGGGCGAACCTGCGCCGGTCGACAGCGCTGACGGTCCCCTCGGCGAGCAGGGTCTTGACCGCCACCAACTGCGGACCGGAGCGCGCGAGATAGATCCGGCCCATCCCGCCCGAGCCGAGTCTGCCGATGATCCGGTACGGGCCCAGAGCCGCCGGATCGTCCGTGCCCAGCCGCTCGATCTTCACGCCGGACATGCCAAAGCTCCCCCCACAGATCCCCCGATGATTCCGGGTGCGCTGCATAACACGCGTGGCGCCGCCGCGCCGTTCCCGCGACGCCCGGGCCGAACACCCGGTCCGGAATACACCCCGCATGCTCGTCCGCCCTCGCACGGGCGTCAACCTCCAGCACGGCCAGGGCGGTTGCCGTGATCCCGGCAGGCGCTCTTGCGCGATCACCGCCGTCCCGCTTTGGTGATGTGCGTCACGTGCGGGGGGCCGAGCGAGAGGCGACGATACGCATGGCGGACACAGCGGACACAACCGGCCCGGGCACGGCGGGCGGCCCCGGCTCGGGCCCCGGCACAGGCTCGGGCCCAGGCACAGGCGGCCCTGATGCAGGCTCCGGCACAGGGCCGGGCGCAGGCCCCGGCACAGGCACGGGCACAGCCGGCCCCGGCACCGACTCCAGCGGGGCCGTCTCCCGCCCCCGCAAGTCGAGTTGGAAGTACATCGGCCCCGGGATCGTCGTCGCGGCGACCGGCGTCGGCGCGGGCGATCTGGTCGCCACCCTCGTCGCGGGCAGCAAGTTCGGCTACACCCTGCTCTGGGCGGCCGTCATCGGCTGCGTCGTGAAGGTCTCCCTCGCCGAGGCCGCAGGCCGCTGGCACCTCGCCACCGGCCGCACCCTCTTCGAGGGCTGGCGCAGCCTCGGCCGCTGGACGACCGTCTACTTCGCCGTATACGTACTCGTCTGGGGCTTCGTCTACGGCGCCACGGCCATGTCCTCCAGCGCCCTGCCCATCGTCGCGCTCTTCCCGGACGGCCCGGGACTCAAGACCTGGGCGGTCGTCACCGGCCTGACCGGCCTGGTCTTCGTGTGGTTCAACCGTTACGCCGTCTTCGAGAAGGCCATGACCGTCCTGATCGGCATGAAGTTTCTCGTCGTCATGTATGTCGCGGTCCGTGTCGCACCGGATCTCGGCGAGGCCGTCGCCGGTCTCGCGCCGGTCCTGCCGGACGGCTCGCTGTTCTACACACTCGGTCTGATCGGAGGCGTGGGCGGCACCATCACCATGGCCGCCTACGGGTACTGGGTGAACGCCAAGGGCTGGACCAACTCCGGCTGGATGAAGGTGATGCGCCTCGACAACCGCGTCGCCTACATCACCACCGGCTTCTTCGTCGTCGCCATGCTGATCATCGGCGCCGAGCTGCTGCACTCCTCACAGATCGCCCTCACCTCGGGCGACCGGGGCCTGATCGATCTCGGTGCCGTACTGGAGGACCGCTTCGGCGTGGTCACCGCGAAGCTCTTCCTGATCGGCTTCTTCGCCACGTCCTTCGGCGCGCTCATGGGCGTGTGGCACGGGGTGAGCCTGATGTTCGCCGACTTCGTCGAGCGGCTGCGCAAGGAGCGGGTGGGGGTTCCCGTGGACGGGGCGACGGGCGAAGGCGCGGTGGCGGAGGTCGCGGCCGGGGAGCGGGAGAGCTCGGTGCCGTTCCGCGCGTATCTGCTCTGGCTGACCTTCCCGCCGATCTCGCTGCTGTTCCTGGACCAGCCGTTCGGACTGGTGGTGGTGTACGGGGTGCTGGGCGCGTTCTTCATGCCGTTCCTGGCGCTCACCCTGATCTGGCTGCTGAACTCGTCCCGTACCCCCGCGCAGTGGCGCAACGGTGTGCTGAGCAATGTGATGCTCGCGGCGGCCGGGCTGCTGTTCGTCGTGCTGTGCGTGCAGCAGGTGCGGGACCTTCCCTGGTAGCGGTGGCCGGCCCGGCGCTTCCGCGCCACCGGGGCCGGACACACGGCAGCGCCGTCGGGTGGGGTTCGACGGCGCTGCCGGCCCTGTGGGGGGTCGGGGGTGGTACGGG
>NZ_LATD01000292.1 GCF_000981895.1 Streptomyces odonnellii
CGGCGGGGGTGCCTGCGGCGAGCGCCGGGAGCGCGAAGGCGGGGGCGCCGAGGGCGGCGGCCGTCGCGATGGCGGCGGCAAGGGTGATGGGGCGGCGTATGGCTGCCATGGGCGGTGTTCTCCTCGATGGTGTGGTGCGTGGAGTGGTGGTACGGGGTGCACGGGGACGCCCGTGCGGTGCGTGGGGGAGGTCAGCCCTCGTCGGAGTCGGAGGCTGACGTGGGGCCGGCCGTGGGGCCGGACGCGGAGGCGGGCGCGGAGGCGGACGTGGTGTCGGCGGCGGACGCGGGGGCGGATGCGCCGTGGCGCCCGCGGGCCCGGGCCGAACGGACCAGGAGGACCGCGGCTCCCGCGACGACGAGCACACCCGCGCCGATCGCCGCGTACGCCCCCGCGCCGATGGACGGCGAGGACTGCGAGGAGGCGGCTTCCGCGACGGGGTCGGTGGGGCCTTCCGGACTCGCCGGACTTTCCGTGGCGTCCGCTGAGGCCGCGTGCCTCGGCTCCGCCCCGGCCGGGGCGTCGCTGCCCAGATCGGGCAGCGCGGGCAGTTGGGCCCTGGTGTCGACGGCGACCGCGAGTGAGACGGGGTCCATCGCCGTACCCGCCGCGTAGAGGGCGCCGAAGGCCGTGGCGCCCTGGGGTGTCAGGGTCGCGGGCACCTCGGTGAGTACGGCGAGGCCCTGCTTCGGTGTGAGGTCCTTGGCCGCGAAGGTGATCAGCGGCACGCGCTCGCGCGGCGGACTGCCCTCGGCCGCGTCGGTGACATCGGCGTACAGCGTCCCCTGCCGCCGCCGACCCGGACGGCGACCCGGGTCAGCGTCAGATCGAGGCCGGTGCCCGTGAAGCGAACCGTACCGGCGAAGTCCGCGTCGAGCGTGCCCTTCGGTGCGTCGTACGAGCCGGTGCCGCGCGGGAAGCGGAAGAACGCGCCGCCGTCCTGGGCACCGCCGCTCAGGGTCCACTTTCCCTTGGCGATGGGGCCGGTGACGTACTCGCGGTAGGTCCGGCGCACGCCCCAGTCGACGGCCGCGGTCCGGAAGCGCCCGGCGGTCTCGCGCTGCTTCCCGGACGGCTCGCTTCCGGACGGCTTGCCCTCGGACCGCTCGCTTCCGGGCGGCTCGCTCGTGGCCGGTTCCGCGGGCCCCTCCGCCGCCACATCCACGGACAGGCTCACCGGATCGAGCGGCGTACCGGCCGTGTAGTACCCGGCGAAGGCGGTGGCGCCCTGCGAAGTCAGCGTCGCCGGAACGTTGTCGAGGGTTACGGGACTGCCGCCGCCCCGCATGTCGATCCCCGACAGATCGAGCGACGCGAGCGGCACCCGCGAGGAGCGCGTGAGCTTGCCCGAGCCCTTCGCCCTGCTCGTCATATCGACGAGGAGCGTGCCGCTGCCACCGGATATACGGACGGCGGGACGGCTGATCGTGAGGTCCAGCTCATACGTACCGTCCGCCTTCTGATGGCCGGTGAAGCGGACCCCGCCGGAGAAACCGGCGCGGAACGCCCCGGTCGCCGGATCGTACGAACCGTTCGCCGAGTGGAACCGGAACCCGCTGCCCACCGTGGCCGCGCCCCCGGTGAGCGCCCAGCCTCCCCCCGCGATCGGGCCGGTGATGTAGCCCAGGAACGACGACTTGATCCCCCAGTCGAGCCTTCCGCCCCGCACCGTACGGTCCGCCGCCTGCGCGTCGGCGGTCGGCAGCAGGGCCACCGGCAGCGCCAGCAGGAGCAGGACGAGACAGAGGCGTACGGGTCTGAAGGACGGCATGGGGTGACTCCCGCGGAGGAACGAAGAGGAACGCGGAGCTGGGCAAACAAGGTAAGGCTAACCTAAGCTACATCCGGTCCCATCCGGAACCCTTCACCCACGGAAACAACGAACAGACCGAAACAGAACGCGAAAGAACAGGACGGTGCACTACGTGCGCAGATCACGCCTGACGAGTGCGCTTCCCTCCGCGCTCGCTCTCGTCCTCGCCCTGGCTCTGACGGGCTGCGGCAGCGGGGGCGACAGTGGCGACAGCGGTGCCTCCGGCAGCGACACAGCTACGAGGACGGCTGCGGCGGCGACCGCGGACCGGGTCGAACCCCTCGCCGGTACGCCCCGGCCCCGCCTCCCGGTCACCGTGCGCTCGGCGGACGGCCGCGCGGTCACCGTCGCCTCGGCCGACCGAATCGTGCCGCTGACCGGCTCGCTCAGCGAGATCGTCTTCACCCTCGGCCTCGGCGACCGGGTCGTGGCCCGCGACATCACCGCCACCTTCGAACAGGCCACGGACCTGCCGTTGGTGACCCGGGCACACGACGTCTCGGCTGAGGGTGTGCTGTCGCTCAAGCCGACCCTGGTCCTCGCCGACACCACCACCGGCCCCGCCGAGGCCATCGGCCAGATCCGCGACGCGGGCATTCCGCTGGTGGTCGTCGAACCGGCGAAGAGCCTCGACGACATCGCCCGCCGCATCGACACTGTGGCCGGGGCGCTGGGTGTCCGGCCGGCGGGCGTGGAGCTGAAGGAGCGTACGGCCGCACGGATCGCCGCCGTACAGGAGGACGTTCCGGCGCGCGACGGCGAGCGGAGACCGCGCGTCGCGTTCCTCTATCTGCGTGGCTCGGCCTCGGTCTATCTGCTCGGCGGCGCCGATTCGGGGGCGGGTTCCCTGCTGGAGGCGGCCGGAGCGGTGGACGCGGGCAAGGAGTCGGGGCTGCGCAAGGACTTCACCGCGATCACAAGTGAGGCGCTCGCCAAGGCCGCGCCGGACGCGATCCTGGTGATGACCAAGGGACTTGAGTCCGTGGGCGGGGTGGACGGCCTGGTGAGGATCCCGGGGGTCGCGGAGACACCGGCCGGGATGGACCGCAGGGTCGTCTCGGTCGACGACGGGGTGCTGCTGAACTACGGGCCGCGTACGGACGAGGTGCTGCGGTCGATCGTCGAGCAGCTCTATCCGAACGGGAGTTGAGGTGACGGCGACACCGGAACCGGCAACGACACAGGCACCGACACCCGCACCGGCCATACGGAAGCAGCCGCCCCCTGAGGAAGCCGCAGCGCCTCCCGGCGCCGGCAGGAAGCAACCGCCGGGCCGGGCGACGCTGTTGACCGGCGGACTGCTCGCGGCCCTCGTTCTGCTCTGTCTGCTCTCCGCCGGGATCGGCGCGTACGGGATCCCGCTCGGCGATGTCCTCTCCTCCGTACTGCACCGCACCGGGCTCGGCGGCGCCGCGCTCGACCGTGTCGGCGAGAGCGTCCTGTGGAACGTCCGGCTGCCCCGGGTCGTGCTCGCGCTGCTCGTCGGCGCCTCGCTGGGCTGCGCGGGCGCGCTGACACAGGGCGTGTTCGGCAATCCGCTCGCCGAGCCGGGCGTGATCGGGATCTCGTCGGGCGCGGCGGTCGGCGCGGTGGCGTCGATCGCGCTGGGGCTGAGCTTCTTCGGCAACTGGACGGTGACGGCCTGCGCGTTCGTCGCGGGCCTCGCGACGGTCCTGCTGGTGTACGTGCTGTCCCGCTCGGGCGGCCGTACGGAAGTGGTGACGCTGATCCTCACAGGCATCGCGGTGAACGCGTTCGCCGGGGCATTGATCGGGCTGTTCATCTTCTTCGCGGACAACGCGCAGATCACCCAGATCACGTTCTGGCAGCTCGGTTCGCTGGCGCAGGCGACCTGGCCGAAGGTGCTGGCGGTGCTGCCGTGCGCGGTGGCGGGTCTGGCGGTGGCGCCCTTCTACGCACGGAAGCTCGACCTGCTCGCGCTCGGCGAACGGCCGGCCCGGCACCTCGGGGTGGACGTGGAGCGGCTCCGTGTCGTGCTGGTGCTGGTGGTGGCGCTGCTGACGGCGGCGGCGGTGGCGGTGGCCGGGGTCATCACGTTCGTGGGGCTGCTCGTACCTCATCTGCTGCGCATGGCGAACGGTCCGGGGCATCGCCTCCTGGTCCCGGGCAGCGCGCTCGGCGGTGCGCTGGCGCTGCTCGCGGGCGACCTGGCGGCCCGCACGGTCGCGGCCCCGGCGGAACTCCCCCTGGGCGTCCTGACCGCACTCTTCGGCAGCCCCTTCTTCTTCTGGCTACTACGCAGAACGCGCCGCGGACAGGGCGGTTGGGCATGAGCACGCGCAGACCCCGGCCGGGGATCCGGGGGTTGTCCCCCGGGCAAACACAGTTGGCTGCTACGCAGAACGCGCCGCGGACAGGGCGGTTGGGCATGAGCACGCGCAGACCCCTGCCGGGGTCCGGGGGGTTGCCCCCCGGGCAAACACAGTTGGCCGCCACGCGGAACCCGCCGCAGACAAGGAAGCCGCCCATGACCATCACGGCCCTCTTCGCCGCCCGTCGGCGCTCGCTGCCCGCGCCCGTCCCCGCCGGGACCCCCCTCGCCGAAGCCCGGGACCTTCATGTCCGGCTCGGGCAGCGTGAGGTGCTCGCCGGGGTCGGGCTGGTCGCGCGCGCCGGTGAGGTGCTCGCGCTCGTCGGGCCCAACGGGGCCGGGAAGTCCACCCTGCTCGCCGCACTCGCCGCCGATCTGCGGCCCGACCGCGGCGAGGTACGGATCGACGGCCGCCCCGCACACGAGTGGTCCGCGCCCGAACTCGCCCTGCGCCGCGCCGTACTGCCCCAGGCCGCCACGCTCTCCTTCCCCTTCCCGGTCGCCGAGGTCGTACGGATGGGCCGCGCGCCCTGGGCCGGGACCCCGCTGGAGGACGAGGACGGGACCGCCGTCGCGGCGGCGATGGCGGCGACCGAGGTCGCCGGGTTCGCCGCGCGCCCGTTCTCCGCGCTGTCCGGTGGCGAGCGGGCCCGCGTCGCGCTCGCCCGGGTCCTCGCCCAGCGCGCCCCGCTGCTGCTGCTCGACGAGCCGACCGCCGCGCTCGATCTGCGCCATCAGGAACTGGTGCTGCGGATCTGCCGGGACCGGGCCTCGGCGGGCGACGCCGTCGTGGTCGTCCTGCACGATCTGGGGCTCGCCGCCGCGCACGCGGACCGGGCCGCCGTACTTCACGAAGGAAGCATCGCGGCCGAGGGCCCGCCCGCCGAGGTGTTCGGCGCCGGGCTGCTGAGCCGTGTCTACCGGCAGCCCGTCGAGGTGCTCCCGCATCCCCGCACGGGCGTCCCGCTCGTCATTCCGGAACGGTGACGCGTCCCGGATCACCGCCCCGAGACACATCAACACACCGGCCCCGAAACCGGTCACTTGACCCGCCCTTTACTCAACCCTGGTCTACCGGAAAGCCGCCCGTGACCTCCCCGTATCCGCACCCGACCCCACACGGGGAGTGAGAGCTGAATCACTGGACTAACGAGCGCAGCCAAGGTAAGCCTCAGTTAGGTTAGGCGCGCCTGACCTCCGCACTCCAGCCACCGTCACCCTCACATTCCAGCCATCGTGGAGCCCCGCATGCGACCTGCCCGTCTCTCCGTCGTCACCGCCGTCACCGCGGTGGCCGCCCTGACCGCCGTCACGGGCTGCGCCGAGAAGAGCGACGCCAAGGCCGGCTCGGGCGCCGGCACTGTCGAGGTGACCGCGAAGGACGACGCCTGCGAGCTGTCCACGAACGAGTTCCCCGCCGGCCATGTGGAACTGGCCGTCGAGAACAAGGGCTCCAAGGTCACCGAGGTCTATGTCCTCTTCCCGGACGACCGCATCGTCACCGAGCGCGAGAACATCGGCCCCGGCACCAAGGCGAAGGTCACCGCCGAGGTGAAGGCCGGTTCGTACGAGATCGTGTGCAAGCCCGGGATGAAGGGCGACGGCATCCGCCAGAAGGTCACGGCCACCGGCGGTACGCCCGTCAAGCGCAGCCCGGAGATGGACGCCGCGGTCGCCGCGTACCGTACGTACGTCCAGGCGCAGGCCGATGAGACGCTGCCGAAGGTGAGGGCATTCACCGACGCCGTGCGCGCCGGTGATCTGGAGGCGGCGAAGAAGGCGTACGCCCCCTCGCGCATCGGCTGGGAGCGCACCGAGCCGGTGGCCGAGTCCTTCGGCGACATCGACCCGAAGGTCGACGTACGCGCCGACGGTCTGGAGCCCGGCCAGGAGTGGACCGGCTGGCACCGCCTGGAGAAGGCCCTCTGGCAGGACAAGAAGCTGGGCCCGGACACGACGGCCCTCGCGGACACGCTCGACAAGGACCTCGCCGACTGGCAGAAGCGCGTCGGCACGGCGGAGATCACCCCGACCTCCATGGCCAACGGCGCCAAGGAACTCCTCGACGAGGTCGCCGCGGGCAAGGTCACCGGCGAGGAGGAGCGCTACAGCCACACCGACCTGGTCGACTTCAAGGCCAATGTGGAGGGCGCGCAGAAGTCGTACGAGCTGCTCAAGCCGGTCGCGTCGAAGAACGACCCGGCGCTGGTGACCGAGCTGGACAAGCAGTTCGCCGCGCTGAACACACTGCTCGACAAGTACCGCGACGCCCCGGACTCGTACGACTTCACCTCGTACGAGAAGGTCGGCAAGGCACAGCGCAAGGAGCTGTCGGACGGTGTGAACGCACTGGCCGAGCCGCTCTCCAAGCTCGCCGCCGCCGTCGTCAAGTAGGGCTCGCGCCATGACGGACGACACGCAGAACAGGGCCGGCACACAGGACGGGCACGGCCCCCGGGACAAGGGCGACGCTCCGAGCGGGGGCAGCACCCGGGCCGTCGACAGGACCAAGCCGTCCCGGCGCTCCCTCCTCGGCTGGGGCGGCGCCGGACTCGCGCTCGGCGCGGTCGCCGCCGGGGGCGCGGTCGCGGCCGTCCGGGACGGCGACTCCGCGGCGCCCGCCGTCGACACCGGCGCGGCCGTCCCCTTCCACGGTCCGCACCAGTCCGGTATCGCCACGGCCGTGCAGGACCGGCTCCACTTCGCCGCGTTCGATGTGACCACCGAGGACCGTGCGGAACTGGCCCAGTTGCTGAAGGACTGGACACGGGCCGCCGAGCGGATGACCGCCGGGCACGCGGTGGGCGAGGGTGCGTACGGCGGGCTGCCCGAGGCCCCGCCCGACGACACCGGCGAGGCACTCGGCCTGAGGCCGTCCCGGCTCACCCTGACGCTGGGCTTCGGACCGGGCCTGTTCGCCGACGACCGGTTCGGTCTCGCCGCCCGTCGCCCCGCCGCCCTCGTCGACCTCCCCAAGTTCCCCGGCGACAATCTCGACCCGGCGCGCGGCGGCGGCGATCTCTGTGTGCAGGCCTGCGCGGACGACCCCCAGGTCGCCGTGCACGCGATCCGCAATCTGGCCAGGATCGGCTTCGGCAAGGTCGCGGTCCGCTGGTCGCAGCTCGGCTTCGGCAAGACCTCGTCGACCACGCCGCATGCCCAGACCCCCCGTAACCTCTTCGGTTTCAAGGACGGCACCAGCAATATCGCCGGCACCGACACCGCCGCGCTCGACAAGCACGTGTGGGTGGCGGGGAAGGACGGTCCCGACTGGATGGCGGGCGGTTCCTATCTGGTCGCCCGGCGGATCTCGATGCGGATCGAGACCTGGGACCGTACGTCCCTCCAGGAGCAGGAGGACGTCTTCGGCCGGGACAAGGGCGAGGGCGCGGCGGTCGGCAGGGCGCGCGAGCACGACAAGCCCGATCTGCGCGCGATGCTGCCGACCTCGCACGTACGGCTGGCGCACCCGGACTCCCACCACGGGGCGCGGATGCTGCGGCGCGGCTACTCCTTCACGGACGGCACGGACGGTCTGGGCCGGCTCGACGCGGGGCTGTTCTTCCTGGCGTACCAGCGGGACATCCGCGACGCCTTCATCCCCGTACAGCGGTCTCTCGCGCGCTCCGACGCGCTCAACGAGTACATCCAGCACGTGGGTTCAGCGGTCTTCGCGATCCCGCCGGGCGTCCGGGACAAGGACGACTGGTGGGGCCGGGCCCTGATCTCCTGATCCCCCGAAGGGAGTTCCGACGTGTTCGGAAACTATCTGATCGGTCTGCGCGAGGGTCTTGAAGCCAGTCTCGTCGTCTGCATCCTGGTCGCGTATCTGGTGAAGACGGAGCGGCGCGACGCGCTGCGCCCGATCTGGGCCGGCATCGGCGTGGCGGTCGTCCTCGCGCTCGCCTTCGGCTTCGGGCTCGAATTCGGTTCGCAGGAGCTGACGTTCGAGGCGCAGGAGGCGCTCGGCGGTTCGCTGTCGATCCTCGCCGTGGTGCTGGTTACCTGGATGGTCTTCTGGATGCGGCGTACGGCACGGCACTTGAGGTCGGAGCTGCACGGCAGGCTGGACGCGGCGCTCCGGATGGGTACGGGCGCGCTGGTGGCGACGGCCTTCCTGGCCGTGGGCCGGGAGGGTCTGGAGACGGCGCTGTTCGTCTGGGCGTCGGTACGCGCCTCCTCGGACGGCACCCATGCCCCGCTGATCGGCGTCCTGTTGGGGATCGCCAGCGCGGTGGTGCTGGGCTGGCTCTTCTACCGGGGCGCGCTGCGGATCAACCTCGCCAAGTTCTTCACCTGGACCGGCGGGATGCTGGTGATCGTCGCCGCGGGCGTGCTGGCGTACGGCGTGCACGACCTCCAGGAGGCGCGCTTCCTGGGCGGTCTCGCGGACAAGGCGTTCGACATCAGCACCACGATTCCGCCGGACAGCTGGTACGGGACGCTGCTGAAGGGCGTGTTCAACTTCCAGCCCGACCCGACGGTGCTTCAGGTCATTGTCTGGGGCCTGTATCTGGTCCCGACGCTCGCACTGTTCCTGGCCCCGGTAGGGTTCGGACGGTCAGTGGGGGTCAAGACCGACCGGTCTCAGGAGCAGAAGGCGACCGATGAGCAGGCTGAGCAGGCCGATTCGGGCAGCGGCGGGGCTCGCGACGGTGATGGCGCTGTCGCTGACGGCGAGCGGGTGCGTGACGGTGCACGGGGAGTTGGCGGTCGTACCGTCGGCCAAGCGAAGTGAGGCCGCGCAGGCGCTGAAGGACTTCACCGAGGCGTACAACAAGGCGGACAAGGCGTACGATCCCACCCTCGACGCGGACCATGTCACCGGCGCGCTCGGCCTGATCAACCAGGCCGGGCTCAAGGCGCGGAGCATCACGAACCCGGACGGCAACTCCGCACACCAGCCGCTGGAGCTGACCGACGCGAAGTTCACGATCCCCAAGAAGGCGGGCTGGCCGCGCTGGTTCGTCGCGGACACCAGGAGCAACCGCGACACGGCGGACGGCCCGGCCTTCCGGTGGCTGGTGGTCTTTCTGCGCTCCGCCCCCGAGAAGCGCTGGGAAGCGGCCTATCTGACGATCCTCGCCCCCGACCAGGTGCCCGAGTTCAGGACGGACGAGGACGGCTGGGGCGAGGCGGTGGAGCCGGACAGTACGAAGGTGTCGGTGGCGCCGCGCGATCTGAGCGAGGAGTACGCCTCGTACCTCTCGACCGGCAAGCCGGAGCACTTCGCGGCGGGCCCGCACACGGACGCCTGGCGCAAGGAGCGCGCGGACAAGGCCCGGCTGCCGGGCCTCACCACCCAGTACGTGGACCAGCCGGTCACCGAGGGCGACTTCGCGCCGCTGGGCCTGCGGACGAAGGAGGGCGACGCGCTGGTCTTCTTCGCGACGCGCTTCTTCGAGCGGCAGACGGCGGCGAAGGAGGTGCGGCTCCAGGTGAACGACGACGTACGGGCGCTGCTGGAGGGCCAGGTGACGGACACGATCACCAAGGAGTGGCTCTCCAGCCAGACGGTCCTGGTGCCGGGGAGCGATGCGGCGTCCCCGGAAGTGGTGGTGGAGGGCCGCCTCCAGGGAGTGACGGCGGCGAAGGGGTCGTAGGGGGTCGACGGGGTCCGGGCGCGCCCGGACCGGGCCAGGCGCTTCGGCTGGCGTCGGCCGCCGTCGGCCACGGACGGCGGCCGGGGCTCGGCGCTCTGGCCGGCCGTCAGCGCCTCGGGCAGGGGCGCGGCGCATCGGCCTTCATCCGCCTAGGGCGGGGGTACGGGCGCATTGACCGGCGTCAGCACCTCGGGCCGGGCCCAACGCTTCGGTCGGCGTCGGCCACGGACGGCGCAGAGCGCGTTGACCGGCGACAGCCACGGACGGGGGGCCGGCGCGTCGGCCTCCATCCGCCTCGGGCGGGGAACCGGCGCATTGACCGGCGTCAGCCGTGGGCCGTGCCCAGCGCTTCGGCCGTCTTCCGTTTCGGGCCGGGGCGCGGCGGCCGACGCGCGGGGCCGGGCTCAGCGGCCCAGGGGCCAGGCGACCGCGTGATGGTCCAGTTCCTCGTTCTCGACCGCGTACCACGCGCAGGCGTCCGTGAGGGTCTCCAGCAGGGTCAGCGGGTCCGGAAGCGGGTGTTCCGGGCCGCGCAGCCACCGTACGGACAGCTCCCCCGGCAGCCGCGCCGGCGGTACGAGCACATAGCTGCCCCGGCAGTGCCAGCGCAGCCCCGGGTGCTCGTCCATGGTCTCGGGGTGGCAGTCCAGCTCACAGGGCCACCACTCGTCCTCGTCCTCCGGGGTGCCCCGGGTGGCGGTGAAGAAGAGCATCCGGTCGTCGCCGGAGTCCGCCACGGGACCCACCTCGACGGACTGTTCGAGCAGCCGCTCCAGCGCCCGGCTGCCCGCCTCCAGCGGTACGTCGAGCACGTCGTGGACCATGCCGGTCGCGGTGATGAAGTTGGCCTCGGGCTGGCTGCGCGCCCAGCGCTCGATCTGCGCCCGGTCGGTCGTGGACTGGGTCTGCCAGGCGAAGGAGAGGGGGTGCCTGGCCGGGGTGGGACAGCCGATCCGCTCGCAGGAACACCGGTAGCCGACCGGATGCGCGGCGGGCGAGAGGGGCATACCGGCACCGGCGACCGCGAGGAGCAGCGCCTCCCGGCCGGCCGTGTCACCGTCGGGCGCGGAGTTCGCGGCGGTCTTCTTGGGACGCCTGCGCAGCCACTGGGGAATCCTGCTCTCCGTGCCGCGGTAGCGGCCGAAATCCTCGCCCATCTATCCCCTCCACACTTCATGCTCGGCCCCTGCGGACATTTCCATGGTCCCACCATCCTGCTCCCCGGGTGGACGGAGTCCCCCACCGGGGTATGAGGGCCGGGGGTGTAGCCGGGGGGGCCATTGCTACGTATGTGCCGGTATGCAGCGCCACGACGGGGCCCCGGTCCGGGCGGAGCCGGCCCCACCCGCCCCACATGCCTCCACGC
>NZ_LATD01000293.1 GCF_000981895.1 Streptomyces odonnellii
ATTCTTCTTCAAAGGAACCACAACCTGCCGGAACAGAAACCGTTCCCGCCGGTCGGGGTATCAACATATCTGGCGTTGACTTTTGGCACGCTGTTGAGTTCTCAAGGAGCGGACGCTTCCTTCGTACTCACCCTTCCGGGCTTTCCTCCGGGCTTTTCCCTTCGGCCTTGCGTCTCCGACTCTATCAGATCCTTTCGGGCCTGATTCCCAGTCAGCGGGGTTTGTCTTCCCGGCCCTTCGGCCGTTCCGACGTTTCAAACTCTAGCGGTATCCAGGGCCTCGACACCAATCGGGACCGCGTTCCTTCGAACACTGGATTCCACATTCCGCGAGAGCGCACGCAAAACAATGCGACCGGTCGCCGCACGTTTGTAGTGAATCCTGCGAAATGACTGCCCGGGGACCGACTTGCGCCGGTACTCACGTCGGACAGCCCGGAGAACATTACGGATCCATGTTTGGCATGTCAACTTCGTGGGTCCACCGCTAGTCTGGACGCATGACAGCGCATGCACATGTCCTTCAGTGGTGGCCCGCCTGACGGCGGCCGCCCGACATGTATGCGCTCAACGGCCGCCGCTCCGGCGACCGTTTGTTTTTCTCCCCCTCCGGGAGTCCGGCCGCTGGGCGCGGTGGCTCCGATTCAGGAGGGTGATGAGAGAGATGACACGGGTCTTCAGCGGGATCAAGCCGACCGGGCATCTGACGCTGGGCAACTACCTCGGGGCCGTACGGCGGTGGGCCGAGGTGGATCAGTACGGGACCGAGGCACTGTTCTGTGTGGTGGATCTGCACGCGCTGACCGTCGAGCACGATCCGGCCCGGGTGCGCAGACTCAGTCGTCAGGCCGCCGGTCTGCTGCTGGCGGCCGGGCTTGATCCGGCGCTGTGCACCGTATTCGTACAGAGTCATGTGGATGAGCACACGCGGCTCTCGTATCTGCTGGAGTGCACGGCCACCGACGGGGAGCTGCGGCGCATGATCCAGTACAAGGAGAAGAGCGCGCGGGCGAAGGCATCGGGGGACGGTGTGCGGTTCTCGCTGCTCTCGTATCCGGTGCTGATGGCGGCGGACATCCTGGCGTACCGGGCCGACGAGGTACCGGTCGGCGACGATCAGGCCCAGCATGTGGAACTGACACGGGACCTCGCCGTGCGGTTCAACCAGCGGTACGGGCACACCTTCACCGTGCCGCGGGCGACCCGGCCGCCGGTGGCGGCGCGGGTGATGGACCTTCAGGACCCGCTGTCGAAGATGGGCAAGTCCCATGAGGCCGGCGCGGGGATCGTCTATCTGCTGGACGACGCCGACGTCGTACGGAAAAAGATCATGCGGGCGGTCACGGACAGCGGACGGGAGGTCGAGTACGACCGGGAGAACCGGCCGGGCGTGGCGAATCTGCTGGAGATTCTCGCGGCCTGCGGGAACGGCAACCCGGACGAGCTGGCCGGTGCGTACGGGTCGTACGGCGCGCTCAAGAAGGACACCGCGGAGGCGGTGGTCGAGTTGTTGCGGCCGTTGCGCAAACGGTATGCGGCGCTGGCGGCGGATCCGGGCTATGTGGACGGTGTGCTGAGGGAGGGCGCGGAACGGGCCAGGGGGATGGCCCGGCCGGTGGTCGACGCCGCGTACCGGGCGATGGGGCTGCTCCCGGCCGGCTGAACCGTACGGAAGCCGTGCCCAGGCGGCGAATCCGCGGGCGGCCGGGCCTCAGCCGGCGAGCCGCCGCCGGTCGGCCCGCGGTGGATCGGCCGGTGCCGGACGTCCATCGCTCAGCCGGTGCCGGTGGCCAGGCCGTGTCTGACAAATAGCGTCGTCCGCCCGCAGGGCGGGGCGCGCGGCGTCTGGTGCGTTCGATCGCAAGGCGGAGGGTCATCCTCGTACTGGACGTACTCGGATGATCCCGACAACGCGGCGAGCGTGCGTGCCAGGCGTCGTGAGCCAGACGGGATTTGTCAGACACGGCCTAGGGCTCGGCTGCGGTCGCGGGCCGCTTCGATGGCGGCGATGAGGGCTGCTCGTACCCCATGGTTCTCCAGCTCCCGGATGGCGTTGATCGTGGTGCCCGCCGGGGAGGTGACGGCCTCGCGCAGCTTGACCGGGTGTTCGCCGCTGTCGCGCAGCATGATGGCCGCGCCCAGTGCGGACTGGACGATCAGCTCATGGGCCTGGGCACGAGGCAGGCCAAGGAGGATGCCGGCGTCGGTCATGGCCTCCACGAGGAAGTAGAAGTACGCCGGGCCCGAGCCGGAGAGGGCGGTGGCGGCGTCCTGCTGGGACTCGGGGACCCGGAGGGTCTTGCCGACGCCGCCGAAGATCTCCTCGGCGTGCGCGAGATGGGTGGCGAGGGCATGGCTGCCGGCGGAGATGACGGACATGCCCTCGTCGACCAGGACGGGGGTGTTGGGCATGACCCGTACGACCGGGGTGCCGTTGGCCAGGCGTCCTTCGATGAAAGCGGTGGTGATGCCGGCGGCGGCGCTGATGATCAGGCGGTCGGCGGTGACATGGGGGGCGAGCTCGTCGAGGAGCCTGCCCATGTCCTGGGGCTTGACGGCGAGGATGAGGATGTCGGCGCGCTTGGCGGCGTCGGCGTTGGTGACGATCTCCACGCCGTACTGGCCGCGGATCTCTTCCGCGCGCTCGGCGCGGCGGGTGGTGGCCAGCAGGTCGGCGGGGCGCCATCCGGCCCTGATCATGCCGCTGAGCAGGGCCTCGCCGATCTTTCCGGTGCCGAGGACTGCGACTGTCTGGGGCATTGCGGGGTCACCTCGCCGGTGGGAATGAGTACATCTGTCGTTCGCGTCCCATCCTCGCACCGGGGTCGGACAGCGGGGGTGAGGTGTCCGAGGGGCGGTACGGCCGGCGGTACGGAGCCCGCGGGGGCCGGCGCTATGCGGTGCGGCGGCGGAGGGTCGCCGCGCCCAGGGTCAGGACGAGTACGGCGCAGCCCGCCACGATCAGGGTGTCGCGGACGAAGTCGCCGGTGATGTCGGGGTGGCGCAGGACCTCGTTCATGCCGTCGACGGCGTACGACATGGGCAGGACGTTCGAGATCGCCTCCAGGACGGGCTGCATGGCGGGGCGCGGGGTGAACAGGCCGCAGAGGAGAAGCTGCGGAAAGATCACTGCGGGCATGAACTGGACCGCCTGGAACTCGGAGGCGGCGAAGGCGGAGACGAAGAGGCCGAGGGCCGTGCCGAGCAGGGCGTCGAGCAGTGCGACGAGCAGCAGGAGCCAGGCGGATCCGACGACGTCCAGGCCGAGGGCCCAGACGGCGAGGCCGGTGGCGAGTGCGGACTGGACGATGGCGAGGAGGCCGAAGGCCAGGGCGTATCCGGCGATCAGGTCGGCCTTGCCGAGGGGCATGGCGAGCAGGCGTTCCAGGGTGCCCGAGGTGCGTTCGCGCAGGGTGGCGATCGAGGTGACCAGGAACATCGTGATCAGCGGGAAGATGCCGAGGAGCGAGGCGCCGATGGCGTCGAAGGTGCGCGGGCTGCCGTCGAAGACGTACCGGAGCAGGAACAGCATCACGCACGGCACGAGGATCATCAGGGCGATCGAGCGCGGGTCGTGGCGGAGCTGGCGCAGTACGCGTGCGGCGGTGGCGAGGGTGCGGGCGGCGGAGACGGGCGCGGGTGCGGCGGGCGCCGTGGCCGACGGCGTGGCCGGGGTCCTGGTGGTCATCGGGCGCTCTCCTGGAGTGCGTTGGCCTGGTCGACGAGGTGGAGGAAGGCGGCTTCCACGGTCTCGGAGCCGGTACGGGCGCGCAGGGCGTCCGGGGTGTCGTCGGCGAGGATCCGGCCGTCGCGCATGAGGAGGAGCCGGTGGCAGCGTTCGGCCTCGTCCATGACGTGGGAGGAGACGAGGATCGTCGCGGCGCGCTCGGCGGCGATGCGGTGGAAGAGGTCCCACAGGTCGCGGCGGAGTACGGGGTCGAGGCCGACGGTCGGTTCGTCGAGGACGAGGAGTTCGGGGGTGCCGAGGAGGGCGACGGCGAGGGAGACGCGGTTGCGCTGGCCGCCGGAGAGCCGGCCGGCGAGGGCGTCGGCGTGTGAGGCGAGGTCGACGTCGGTGATGGCGCGAGTGACGGTTTCGGCGCGGGCGTCGCGACGGGCGCGGCCGGGGTCGAGTACGGCGGCGAAGTATTCGAGATTCTGCCGGACCGTCAGATCGTCGTAGACGGAGGGCGCCTGGGTGACATAGCCGATCCGGGCGCGCAGCGCGGCGTCGCCGGCGGGCCGGCCGAGGACATCGAGGGTGCCGGTGACCTTGGCCTGGGTGCCGACGACGGCGCGCATCAGGGTGGATTTGCCGCAGCCGGAGGGGCCGAGCAGGCCGGTGATCTGGCCGGGCGGTACGGAGAAGTCGAGGCCGCGGAGGACGGTGCGATCGCCTCGTAGGACCGTGAGGCCGTGCGCGCGGACAGCGGCGGCCCCGATGGAATTCATCATGTGATGAATAATCGGGGTCGCGGGGCGGCGGCGTCAAGCAGCGGGGTCGGGCTGCCGGTCTGCTGTCTGCTGTCTGTTCGGTTGGGGGTTTGGGCCGCGGACGTCCTAGATGTGGCGGGCGACGATGAGTTCCACGGCGTATGCCTCCTCGACGAGGCCGTCGGGGAAGACCGTCAGCAGTTCGGCGCGCTCGTCGGCGAGAAAGCGGGCCGTACGGTCCTCGCCGAGCACCCGGAAGACGGAGTGGGTGGCGAGGTTGTCGAGATGGGTGTCGAGGGTGACCCGGCGGGTCCACGGCAGCCGGCGCTCCGCGAAGCGCAGCCCGTCCGGGAGGTGGCGGTCGGGGCGGGCGGTGCCGTGGACGCCATGGGCGCCGTCGTGGGCATGACGGTGGATACGTTCGTCCTGGGCGGCGATCCAGGGCACTTCGGCGTCCGAGACGTTCCACCAGAGGGCGAGCGCGCCGCCCGGCGCGAGGACGCGCAGCGCCTCCGGGACGGAGCGGTCCCGGTCGGTCCAGTGCCAGGACTGCGCGTACGTGATGAGGTCGGCGGAGCCGTCGGCGAGGGGCAGGGCGTCGCCGGAGCCCCGGACGAGCGGGACGTCGGGGAGGGTGCGGTGGAGCCGGGCGGCCATGCCGGGGCCGGGTTCCACGGCGACGACCCTGGCGCCGCGTTCGCGGAGGAGGCGGGTGGCGATCCCCGTACCGGCGCCCACATCGACGACGCGGGAGCGGCGGAGAGGGCGGGCCGTGAGGTCCTCGACGGCGTCGAAGAGGGCGGGTGGGTAGCCCGGGCGGG
>NZ_LATD01000294.1 GCF_000981895.1 Streptomyces odonnellii
GTGCCGTACCCGTACCTGGACCCCGGCCCCCGAACCGGCCGCACCCGTACCCCCGCCGTACCCGTCCCCGTACCTTCAGCTCCGCCCTCAGTCCCGTTCGCAGACGAAGATCGCCGTCCCCGGGATCAGACTCCCGCGCAGCGGGGACCAGCCGCCCCACTCCTGCGAGTTCCAGTCCGGCCACTCCGGCTCCACCAGGTCGACCAGCCGGAACCCGCCCGCCACCACGTCCCGTACCCGGTCACCGACCGTCCGGTGGTGCTCGACATAGACCGCGCGCCCGTGCTCGTCCTGCTCGACATAGGGCGTCCGGTCGAAGTACGAGGCCGACACCGAAAGGCCCTCGGGCCCCGGCTCGTCGGGAAACGCCCAGCGGATCGGATGCGTCACGGAGAAGATCCACCGTCCGCCCGGCCGCAGGACCCGCCGTACCTCCCGGAACACCCCCACCGGGTCCGCGACGAAGGGCACCGCGCCATAGGCCGAGCAGGCCAGGTCGAAGGAGCCGTCACGGAAGGGCAGCGCCCCGGCGTCCGCCTCCACCAGCGGAAACGTCAGGGAGCGGCCCTCGCCTATCCGCAGCGCGTGCTGGAGCTGGCGGTGCGACAGATCGAGCGCCACCGGCCGCGCGCCCTGCCCCGCCAGCCAGCGCGAGCACTGTGCCGCGCCCGCCCCGATCTCCAGGACGTCCAGGCCCTTCAGCGACTCCGGCGGGCCCAGCAGCTCGGCCTCCACCTCGTCGAGCCCCTCGGGGCCCCAGACGAACCGGTCGTCGCCGAGGAAGGTGCCGTGCTCGTTCTGGTACTCGTCGGCGTTCCTGTCCCACCAGCCGCGGTTGGCCCGGCTGCTCTCGGCGGAACCGCTCTCGCGGCGGGTCGCCTCGGGCTCCGCGGAGCCGGCTTCCAGGGGCTCGTACTCCGGGGGCCCCGACTCCCGGCGCTCAGGTTCCCGGGGCGCTTCTCGCTCGTGCTCTTGGATCATCGTGTCCGTCGTCGTAGTGTGCTGGCAGTAGTGGTGAGGGGCGGCCCGGCCGGGCGCGCTGGCCTCATCAAACGCGGGTTGTGCCGGGTATGTGAGGTTCCGCCCCGGGTGTGCGCCTTCGCGCATTGACCGTGCCCGGCTGCCCCCGTATGCTAAAGGTTGCGCTGCGGGCCTGCGCGCCTCAGACGTAGCAGCCGCGCTCGCATCTGTATGAAAGTCTCCTCGGTTGTCGAGGCGCTTTCCCTGCACCGGGGCCGGCGCTTCCTCGGCTGTCCGGCTTTTGCAGAGGCGATACGGGTTCCCGGCGTGGCAGTACCTACGACTCAATGTCCGTACCGGAGCCCTTTCCCACATGACGAGCAGCACCGAGACCACCGCCACCACCCCGCAGGTTGCGGTCAACGACATCGGTAACGAGGAAGCCTTCCTCGCCGCGATCGACGAGACGATCAAGTACTTCAACGACGGCGACATCGTCGACGGCGTCATCGTGAAGGTCGACCGGGACGAGGTCCTGCTCGACATCGGTTACAAGACCGAAGGCGTCATCCCCTCCCGCGAGCTTTCCATCAAGCACGACGTCGACCCCAACGAGGTCGTCGCCGTGGGCGATGAGATCGAGGCCCTGGTTCTCCAGAAGGAGGACAAGGAAGGCCGTCTCATCCTGTCCAAGAAGCGCGCGCAGTACGAGCGCGCCTGGGGCACGATCGAGAAGATCAAGGAAGAGGACGGGATCGTCACCGGTACGGTCATCGAGGTGGTCAAGGGTGGTCTCATCCTCGACATCGGCCTCCGTGGCTTCCTGCCGGCCTCCCTCGTCGAGATGCGCCGCGTCCGCGACCTCCAGCCCTATGTGGGCAAGGAGCTCGAGGCCAAGATCATCGAGCTGGACAAGAACCGCAACAACGTGGTCCTGTCCCGCCGTGCCTGGCTGGAGCAGACCCAGAGCGAGGTCCGTCAGACCTTCCTCACGACCCTCCAGAAGGGCCAGGTCCGCTCCGGCGTCGTCTCCTCGATCGTCAACTTCGGTGCGTTCGTGGACCTCGGCGGGGTCGACGGTCTCGTGCACGTCTCCGAGCTGTCCTGGAAGCACATCGACCACCCCTCCGAGGTCGTCGAGGTCGGTCAGGAAGTCACCGTCGAGGTGCTCGACGTGGACATGGACCGCGAGCGTGTCTCCCTGTCGCTCAAGGCGACGCAGGAAGACCCGTGGCAGCAGTTCGCCCGGACCCACCAGATCGGGCAGGTCGTTCCCGGCAAGGTCACCAAGCTCGTTCCGTTCGGCGCGTTCGTCCGTGTCGACGAGGGCATCGAGGGTCTGGTGCACATCTCCGAGCTGGCCGAGCGCCACGTGGAGATCCCGGAGCAGGTCGTCCAGGTCAACGACGAGATCTTCGTCAAGGTCATCGACATCGACCTGGAGCGCCGCCGCATCAGCCTCTCGCTGAAGCAGGCCAACGAGTCCTTCGGCAGCGACCCGGCCTCGGTCGAGTTCGACCCGACGCTCTACGGCATGGCCGCGTCGTACGACGACCAGGGCAACTACATCTACCCCGAGGGCTTCGACCCCGAGACCAACGACTGGCTCGAAGGCTTCGAGAGCCAGCGCGAGGCGTGGGAGGGCCAGTACGCCGAGGCGCAGCAGCGCTTCGAGCAGCACCAGGCCCAGGTCATCAAGTCCCGCGAGGCCGACGAGGCCGCTGCCGCCGAGGGCGCGGCCGCTCCGGCCGGCGGGGGCACCGCCCCGGCCGCCTCGGGTGGTTCGTACTCCTCGGAGTCGGCGGACAACTCCGGTGCGCTGGCGTCGGACGAGGCCCTGGCGGCTCTGCGCGAGAAGCTGGCGGGCGGCCAGAGCTGACGCTCGGGCACTCGCAGTCGGTAGGTAGCTGTATCTGAACGTACGGAAGGCCCGCTCCCCGATGGGCAAGGGGAGCGGGCCTTCCGCATGCCTGGTGCGTCGCCTTGTGCTGCGGAGCGTGGTCCGCAGCGTGTGACGGCTCGGGAAGGTGACGGATCAGGGGGTGACGGCGATGTTCGTCAGGCCCTTGCCGCCCGTCACGGTGTTGCTGCTGTAGACCGTCGTACGGCAGCTCGAACTGCTGTTGGTGACATTGACCGCGAGCTGGTCGGCGCCCGTCGAGCCGCGGAGATCCGACTTGTTGGAGCGGAAGACCGTGCCACAGCCCCAGCCGCTCTGCTGGGTGTGGGTCTCATAGCCGTTGTTGGTGGTGTTCTTGCCGGTGTTGCCCTCGACAAGGACGTTGTTGCCCTTCACATCGACCCATGAGTCGTCGTAGTTGGCGCCGGTGAGACCGCCGCCGTCGAAGGTGTTGCCGATGATCCGCGCACCGGTGGTGCCCTCTTTGATGTCGACATTCTCGCCGCCGACATCAGGACCGATGGTGTTGTTGAGGATCTGCGCGTTGTCGCTGCGGTCGGAGAGGGTGTTGGCGGTGCCGACATACACGCCCTCACCCATGCCCCGGCCGTCGTTGCCGGTGTCGTAGATCCGCGAGTTCCTGAGGATGCCGTCGCTGCTGGACTGGCGGAAGTGCACGCCCTCCATGTCCAGGTTGTGCACGGTCACCGAGTCGATGACGACCCCGTTGGCCGCGTCCGCGACGATGCCCTTCTGGGCGTCGGTGAGGGTGATGCCCTTGACGGTCCAGTACGCGGCGCCGTTGAGGTGGAGCGCGTATCCGCCGCCCGTGGTGGTGGTGAGGACCGCGGCGGACGAACCGGTGAGCGTGATGCGCGACCCCGACGTGCCGGGCGTCGTCGCCTTGAAGTTCCCCTTGTACGTGCCGTCGGCGAGCTGGATCGTGTCGCCGGGGCGTGCCGCGGTGAGCGCCGCCTTCAGTTCCGCGGCCGTGGTCACCTGGATGACCGCCGCGGCTCCGGCGGCTCCGGCCGGCGGGGTGAGCAGAGCCAGTCCGCCGGTGGCGAGCAGCCCGGTCAGAAGGGCCGGGAGGAGTGTTCGGGTGCGCATGGGGGTGCCTTCCCGTGGATGTGGGGGTTTTTGAACGTTCTCATGCATGAACGCTGGCTGTGTTTCTGAACTCTCGCTGTCCTGTGACCGTAAGGATGCGGTCTGGACATGTCAAGGTCCAGACCAATGCCCGTGTGCGGGGGGTGGCGGTGAGCGGAGGGCAACGCGTGGGACACACACCCATCTGATGGGCCGTAACAAGCGGTTGCCAGGATCCCGGCACATCTGAAGACCGGAAGGGGTAGCGGGACATGAGCCATGCGCCGAACACCATCACGGGCACCAGCCGCCGCGGCTTTCTGCGCCAGGTGGGCATCTCCGGGGGAGCGGGAGCGATGCTCGCCACCATGGGGGCCCTGGGCCTCGCCCCCACCGCCGAGGCCGCGAGCCGCGAACCCGTCTACCGGGCTCCCCGTGCCGGGGACTTCACGCTCACGGGCCGGGGCGCGGCCAGAGTTGTCATCGTGGGCGGTGGCATAGCCGGCCTGGCCACCGCGTACGAACTGGGCAAGGCGGGTTACGACTGTACGGTCCTGGAGGCCCGAGACCGTACCGGCGGGCGCAACTTCACCGTACGCGGCGGGGATTCGAACCTGGATCTGTACGGCAACCGCCAGACCGCGAGATTCGGCGACGGCCAGTATCTGAACGCGGGACCGGCCCGGATCGCCCAGTGGATGGTCACCCTGGACTACTGCCGTGAACTGGGCGTTCCCGTCGAGGTGTTCACCAATACCAACTCCAGCGCCTACATCTACAACGAGAAGGCCGGGATGACGGCCCCGGTGCGCCACCGCACCGCCAAGGCCGATGTGTACGGCTATGTCTCGGAACTGCTCGCCAAGGCCACCGGCAAGGGCGCACTGGACGCGGAGCTCACCGCGGAGGACCAGGAGCGGCTGCTCGAATTCCTCAGGGGCTTCGGGGACATCGGCAGCAAGCTCGCCTACACCGGCAGCGAACGCCGTGGCTACAGCGTCGATCCGGCGGCGGCCGGCACACCCGGTGTCGAACTCGGCCCGGTGCCCTCCGCGTCCGAGGTGTTCGCCAGCGGGGTCGGCCGCTACTTCTCCTTCGAATTCGGCTACGACCAGGCCATGCTGATGTTCCAGCCGGTCGGCGGCATGGACCGGATACCGGCGGCGCTGACCCGGGAGATAGGCGGGCACCGCATCAAGACCGGCGCGGCCGTCGAGAAGATCACCGACAAGGCGCACGGCGTGACCGTCACCTACCGCCAGAACGGCCGCGTCCGCACCATCGACGCCGACTACTGTGTCGCGGCCCTGCCCCCCAACATCCTCGCGAAGACCGCCCACAACCTCGGTCCGGCCGTCCAGGCGGCGCTGGAGGCCTGCCGCCCCTCGTCGGCCGGCAAGATCGGTCTCGAATACCGCAGCCGCTGGTGGGAGAGCGACCACCGGATCTACGGCGGCATCACCGAGACCGATCTCGATCTGGCCCATGTGTGGTACCCGTCGTACGGGCACCACGGCCGGCGCGGTGTCATCGTCGGCTACTACAACACCGGCGCGTCGGCCGACGCGTACGCCCAGCTCTCACCGCGCGAGCGCGAGGCGCGGGCGGTGGCGCAGGGCGTGAAGATCCACGGCGAGAAGTACCGTTCCGAACTGGTCTCCTCCTTCTCCCACCACTGGCGGCAGACCCCGTATCTGGAGGCCGCCTGGCACTCCCTGTCCGGCGGGCCGGACGCGCCGGTCTTCGATCCGCTCAACAAGCCGACGGGGCGCGTGTACTTCGCCGGTGACCACCTCTCGTACGCCGATGCCTGGCAGCACGGCGCCTTCACCTCCGCTCGCAAGACGGTCACCGCGCTGCATGAGAGGGTTCTTGCCTGAGGCGCGGGTTTGTCGCATGGGGCGCGGGGAATGCCTGCGCCCCATGACGTGTTCTTCGTAACGAACACGAGGAGGAGCGGTAATCGTGCTTGATCCGCAGGGTTTGTACGAATGGGAGCCCAAGGGCCTGGCCGTCGTCGACATGGCGCTGGCACAGGAGTCGGCGGGCCTGGTCATGCTGTACCACTTCGACGGCTATATCGACGCGGGCGAGACCGGCGACCAGATCGTCGAGAACCTGCTGGAGTCGCTGCCGCACCAGGTGGTGGCCCGATTCGACCACGACAGGCTGGTCGACTACCGCGCCCGGCGCCCGCTGCTGACCTTCCGGCGCGACCGCTGGACGTCCTTCGAAGCGCCGACGCTGGACGTACGGCTCGTGCAGGACGCGACGGGGGCGCCGTTCCTGCTGCTGTCGGGGCCCGAGCCGGATGTGGAGTGGGAGCGCTTCGCCATCGCCGTACGGCAGATAGTGGAGCGTCTCGGTGTACGGCTCTCCGTCAATTTCCACGGCATCCCGATGGGTGTTCCGCACACCCGTCCCGTCGGTATCACCCCGCACGGCAACCGTACCGACCTGATGCCGGGCCATCGCAACGCCTTCGACGAGGCACAGGTCCCCGGCAGCGCCGAGTCGCTCGTCGAGTACCGGCTCATGGAGTCGGACCACGATGTCCTCGGTGTGGCGGCGCACGTTCCGCACTATGTGGCGCGGTCCTCGTACCCCGACGCGGCGCTGACCGCGCTGGAGGCGATCACCGCCGCGACCGGACTTGTGCTGCCGAGCGTGGCGCACTCGCTGCGTACGGAGGCGCAGCGCACCCAGACCGAGATCGAGCGGCAGCTCGGCGAGGGCGACGAGGAACTGGTCTCGATGGTGCAGGGACTTGAGCACCAGTACGACGCGATCGCGGGCGCGGAGACCCGGGGCAATCTGGTCGCCGAGCCGGCGGAGCTGCCGTCGGCCGACGAGATCGGCCGGGAATTCGAGAGGTTCCTCGCGGAGCGGGAGGGCGACGGCGGGGCGTGACCGCGTGGCCCCGGTGAGTGGTTCCGGGGCGCGTGCGTGTGATTCCCCTGCCGGGCGCTTCCGGCGGGCGGGCTGTACGGTGTCCGGCCCGCCCGCCGGTAGCGTCCGGCCGCTCGATGTCCGGGCGCGGGCGGGCGGCCCGCTCGGTCGACGTCGCGGACAAGCCC
>NZ_LATD01000295.1 GCF_000981895.1 Streptomyces odonnellii
GGGCCGGGAGCGACGGGCGGCTCAGCGGCGTACGCGACGGGGGGCAGCGTGGCGAGGCCGGTGAGGGCCATCGCGGCGGTCAGCAGGGCGGCCTTCCTGCGTGTGTACGGGACCGGTCGGTGCGAGGTTGGCGGGTACGGGACCGGGCGGGACGAGGCCGGTCGGTACGGGGTGGGTCGCATCTGTCGTGCTCCCCTCACGAGCCCTGCGGCTGGCGCGCGCTGTTGGTGTCGAGCCGGGGGCCCTTGGAGAGGAACTCCGACCAGGCGATGGGGACGAGGCTCGGGGTGACCTTCTCGTAGCCGAGCCTGATCTGTGCCTGGCTGGGCTCCGGCCTGCCGTCCTGCTGCTCCTCCCGGCCGCCGGTGCCGATGTCGGAGCGGTCCGCGTCGCTGTCGCCGTTCGCCTGTACGGCGTACCGCAGTCCGGTGTCGGTCACCAGGAAGAGCGACCCGTCGGGGCTGGTCTGCCGGCCCTGGACCTGGGTGTAGAGGAGACCGCTGCCGGGAGTGACATAGGTGCTGGTGCCACCGGCGGTGATGTCGGCGGGGTACGAGGGGCCCGCCCAGGTGGACAGGGCCGTACCGCCCTTGTCGTCGACCTTGCGCAGCACGCTGCACACGGTGTCGCGCGCGCCCGCGCCGTCCACGGAGTTGACCTGGGTGGCCCTGTTCTCGGGCCAGCGGTACTCGGAGGCGAAGAACTCGGACTCCGGGGTGATGGACGCCGCGTCCACGGTGGCCGCCTTACCCGCCATGTCCAGCACGTCGGTCTGCGGGGAGCTGATCAGCAGCCAGGCGGTGAAGTCGGTGACCGGCACGATCTCCCCCGGCAGAACGACATAGTGCTGCGGGCCCGCCCCGGTCTGTGCGAGGAGGACCATGCCGACGCGGTCCTGGCTCTCATTGAGCCCGCCGCCGACGCCCGCGTCGTCGCCGATGGTGTCCGGGTCCGGGATGGCGGGGAAGGTGATGGAGCTGCCGTTGTGCAGGGTGGCGAGCCAGTCGTCGGTGACGGACTGCGGCGCGCGGTCGCCGACGAGCGCACGGGTGAGGGTGTCGACCTCGGCTGTGTCCGACTCGCGGATCAGGTACTTGCGCCCCGCCGCGTCCACCAGATAGCGCGCCCGGTCCTTCTGCCCCTGGACGTACAGCACTTGACCGCCGGTCAGCCTGCGGCTGCCCTCGGTCCTGGAGAAGTCGCGGTCGGCCAGGATGAACGCGGCCTTCTGGACACCGGCGCCGTCACCGCCGCCCGGCTGCTCGCAGACCGCCCACCGTTTGGGCTTCGCGGCCTCGGTGTCGGAGGGCAGCCGGTCAGGGGCGTACGGGATGCCGAGCACCGGGCCGCGCGGTGGCCTGCCCGCGTCCAGGATCTTGTCGGGGACCTGTATGACCTTGCCCTGCTGGGGGTTGAGCAGCAGCCGCGCCGAGGCGAGATTGAGCACCGGGTGCAGCAGGGTCTCGTTCTTCTTGCCCTCGCCGGGTGTCTTCAGCACCACATAGCGGGTGGTCGAGTCCTTGCCCACGATCACATTGGCGTACGGCTCCGCCCAGTTCTTGGGCGCGGACGGCTTGAACATGCCCCAGGCGCCGAAGCCGGCCAGCACGAGCGCGCCGACGATCAGGCTCGGGACCACCGCGCGCAGCGGTCTGGGGGCTCCCTCCTCCGAACCGGTGGGCGAAGGTTGGAGAAATGCGGCCACCGTGCGCCTCTTCGCGAAGGTGTACGCGTTCAGCTCGTCCCGCCGTGATGCCATGAGTCCCCATCGGTGAAAAAAGGCGCGGCCTCCCCAGGGGCGGAGCGAGTCGGCGTGTCCCCCGGGCCCTGCCTGACTGTCGGACCGTCCCCCTACTATGCCTTGTAGGCCGGAGGCGTGCGGGGCCCGGGTAGGGTGATCCGGCCGTCAACGCCCTGGCCGGCCAGGGTGATCGGGACGAACGGGGGGTTTCTTCATCATGGTTTCCGCGACGCGGGCGCGGCCTGCCCCGGCGGGCCCGTCCCCGGCTGCCTCCGGGGCTCCGGCGGCTCCCGGACTGAAGGCCCGCCCCGGGCATTTCGGCCCGTTCCGAATGCAACAACTCGTGCTGATCGAAATCGCCGCCGCCCTGCTGCTGGTGGCCTCGGTGATCGACGCACTGCTGCTGGTCCCGGCCGGGGTGCTGGCCGCGCTGCTGGTGCTGCTGGCCGTCGTCCGCAGGCACCGGCGCTCGCTGCCCGAGTGGCTGTCGACGCTGGTCGCGCTGCGGGCGCGCACGCGCAGGGCCGCGTCGATGGTGCTTCCCGCCGGTACGGAACCGGGCCTGGCGCCGGCCGTCGAGTGCGACCCGGCGCTGCGTACGTATTCGTACAGCGACCGGGACCGCCGCCCGGTCGGCATGATCGGCGACGGTACGTTCCTGACTGCGGTCCTCCAGATCGAGTCGGAGGCGACCGCGCTGCGGCCCGACCGCTCGTCCCGGCCGCTGCCCGTCTCGCTGGTGCGGGACGTGCTCGATGTCGACGGGATCCGGCTGGAGTCCGCGCAGATCGTCCAGCACACCCAGCCCGCGCCCGCGCCGCATCTGCCGGAACAGTCGGTGGCGGCACGCAACTACGCGCCGCTCCAGGCGCAGACGGGGTCGCCCGCGGTCCGGATCACCTGGATCGCGCTCAAGCTCGATCCGGAGCTGTGTCCCGAGGCGGTGACCGCGCGCGGCGGCGGCCTGACCGGCGCCCAGAAGTGTGTGGTACGGGCGGCCGACCAGCTCGCGAGCCGGCTGACCGGCGCGGGATTCCGCGCGACCGTGCTGACCGAGCAGGAGCTGACCACGGCCATCGCCATCTCGTCCTGCGCCAATCCGCTGGCCATCGCCCAGGCGGGCCGTACGGACACGCCCGGTCTGCGGACGAAGGAGACGTCGCGCACCTGGCGCTGCGACGACCGCAGGCACACGACCTACTGGGTGGGCCGCTGGCCGCAGTTGGGCAGCGGCGGGGCGCCGATGCCGCAGCTTGTCGCGCTGCTGACCTCGATCCCCGCCCTGGCCACCACCTTCAGCCTCACCCTGGGGCGCGGTGACCGGCAGGGGGTGACGGTGAGCGGGCACATACGGATCACCGGGCGCAGCGACGACGAGCTGGTGACCGCCCGGCACGAACTGGAGCGCGCGGCCCGCGGCGTGAAGACCGGGCTGGTGCGTCTGGACCGCGAGCAGCTTCCCGCGATGCTCGCCACTCTTCCGCTCGGGGGTACTCGCTGATGTCCGTGCCCGCACACACCGCTCCGCGGTCCCCGGCTCCCGGCCGGGGCGGCGCCAGGCCGCGGATCGGCTTCGGGCTGATAGGTCCGCGGCGTGAGCGCCATGCCCTGTCCATGGACCAACTGGAGGCGCTGGCGCTGCCGGTGGGCGACGACGGCATGGTGATCGGGGTCGACCCGGCGAACAGGCCGGCCGTGCTCGGTATCAACCGGCCCACGCCGTACGACGTCACGCTGATCGGCGGCCTCTGGACGGCTCAGGTGCTGGTGCTGCGCGCGGCGGCGACCGGCGCGCGGATCGCCGTCGAGACGGGCCGCGCACCGGTCTGGACGGCGCTCGCGCAGGCGGCGGGCGGGGGCCAGCCGTGCGTCACGCTCCATGATGTGGGCCGGGTGCCGCCGCAGGGTGCCTCGGCAGGCAGTCCGGTGGTGGTCGTACGGGACTGCGGGATGCGTCCGCCGCGCGGCCGGGTGGCGTCCGCGCCCTGGCAGTCGGTGATGACCCTGCTGCCGTATCTCAGCCCGGTCGCGCCGAGGCTGATGGAGAAGTCGGGGCTCGTCGGTGTCCAGCGGGTGTCGCCGGACGAGGCCGCGCAGATCGGCCGGATCATGAATCTGCCGCGTGCGGAGACGGAGGCGCTCTCGACGCTGGCCGACGGCGTGACTCTCTGGTGCACGGCGCGGGACCGGCAGTTCGTGATGACGCAGCCGACGGACGCCGAGACCGGATTGTTGGGGAGCGCGCGCCGGATGGACTGAGACGCGCCGAACGGCCTCTGTGCGCCCGGCCGGTGGGGATTCCGCCAGGATCTCGTAGGGAGATATACGGATTTGGCCGCTCCCCGGCCTCACGCTCCGCCCCTGGCTGTTCACTTGGCGGCGGGGCATGACGTACGCGGCGGGCGCCGGCGGGCGGTCCCGGCCTGACGTACCCGCGCCGTTGGCGATTAGGGTGGGAGCGGGCGCGGGATGTAGGGAACCTGCGGGCGGGTTGGCCCCCCTGAGGAAGAGCCGGGCGGACCGGACGCACAGATACGGACGCCCCGCCCATCACGGCACAAGGGTGCGACCACACCAGGAGGCAAAGTGAACGGCGATCGGGACGAGATCCGCGGAGGCTGGAACCGGCCTCCCGTGGACGATCAGTCCGACGCGGATCCCGAGATGACGGGTGAGTTCACCATCGACTACACCCCTCCCGCCTGGTACACGCAGAACACGCCGGGGGACTCGTCCGGGGGTGGCGCATCGGGTGCTTCCGCGTTCACGAACTCTCCGCCGCCGCCCGACGGCGCGCCGGTCGCGGTGCCGGGGCTGCCCGCGGGGGCCGGCTTCGAGCCGAACTGGGCGCCCGCGCCGCCGCCCGCCCCGGCACCCGCGCCGATCGCGCCGGTGCCCGCGCAGCCTTCCCCTGTGCCGCCCGCGGCCCCGGAGCCGTTCGGCGGGGGCGATGTGGAGAGCGGGGCGACCATGCGGTTCTCCCCTGCGGCGCTCAAGCGTGAGATAGAGGAGCGGGACGCGGCGAAGAACGGCGAGCCGCCGCAGTCCGCCGACAGCGCTGCCGACGCGGACCCGAAGAGCACCGAAGCGGAGACGGCGAGCGCTCCTGCGGCAGCGGCGGCCCCCGAGGGATCCGAGCCCGCCACGAACACGGTCGGCACGGATCCGGATGCGCGTACGACGGATACGCATGAGGACGACGGCGGTACGGCGCCGGAAGCCGCGAGCGCCCCGGATGAGACGGACGGCACGGGCGGCCCTGAGAGCGCCGACACCGCCGACACGGCTGACGGTGCTCATGACGCGGACGCCGACGCCGACGCTGACACCGACCGGGGTGCCAAGGGTGTTCCGGACGCGGGGACGGCGACGGGCGAGGAGGAGCGCGAGACCCCCGAGGCCGACGCCTCCGACGCCGATGCCTCCGACGGCAATGCCGACAGCGCCGGGGCGGACACCTCCGGCACCGCTGAAGCCGCTGAAGCCGCCGGCGCCGAACCCGCCGACCCGGTGCCCGCCGACGTCGTCCGGGATGCCGCGCCGCAGGACGCCGTACCGGCCGATGAGCCCCAGGACGCGCCCCCGGCTTCCGGGTCGGCACAGCCCTGGACCCTTCAGCCGCCCGCGCCCCAGGCCTCCGGGCTGCCGCCGCTGCCGCCCGCCTTCCAGCCGGCCACTCCCGCACCCGCGCCGCAGTGGCCCGTACCGGCACCGGCCGTGGACCGGTCGGCGCCGCCGCAGCTCCCGGTCCCGGCCCCGGTCCCGCCGCAGCAACAGCAGCCGGACGCCTGGACCCCGCAGCCTCCCCAGCCGCAGCCTCAGGCCCAAGCCCAGGCCCAGCAGCCACAGAGCGGTTACGGCTTCCCCCAGCAGGGGCAGACCGGCCGGTCCGGAGCCGTGGCGCCGACGCCACAGGCCGCGCTGCCGCCCGCGTCCGGCCCCGACTCCCCTGTCCCGTCGGCCGGTTACGGCTTCCCGCACCAGCAGGGGCAGCAGCCCGGACCGTACGCACAGCAGCAGCCGCCCGCTCAGGCCGGGGGGTACGGCTTCCCGCCGCAGCAAGGCGGTTACGGCTTCCCCCAGCCGCACCAGGACCAGTCCGGGCAGCCGGGAGCCCAGCAACAGCAGCCCCAGCAAGGCCAGCAGGGCGGGCAGCAGTCCCAGCTCCCCGTGCCCGCCACGCCGAATCTCCCGGCACAGCAGGCCCCCCAGCCGCCGTACCCGCAGCAACAGCAGTACCCCCAGGCGGCACAGCACCCGCAGCAGCAGCCCGGCGCCCAGGGACCCGTCGCGGACCCCCGCGCCGGTGCCGCCTGGCCCTCGCCCGTCGCGCACGACCACCGCGAGCGCTCCGTCCCGGGCGCCCCGCTCGGCTATACGGCCGCCGTCGAGCTGTCCTCCGACCGGCTGCTCCGCAACAACAAGCAGAAGCCGAAGAGCAGCCGCAATCCGTCCGGGGGTTCGCGCTTCCGGCTCGGCGGAAAGGCCGCGGAGACCGAATACCGCCGCAAGCTGGAGCTGATCCGTACGCCGGTGCTCTCCTGCTACCGGATCGCGGTCATCAGCCTCAAGGGCGGTGTCGGCAAGACCACCACCACCACCGCTCTGGGGGCCACACTGGCCACCGAGCGGCAGGACAAGATCCTGGCGATCGACGCCAACCCGGACGCCGGCACGCTCGGCCGCCGCGTCCGGCGCGAGACCGGGGCGACCATCCGCGATCTGGTGCAGGCGATCCCGTATCTGCACAGCTATATGGACATCCGCCGGTTCACCTCACAGGCGCCCTCCGGTCTGGAGATCATCGCCAACGATGTGGACCCGGCCGTCTCGACCTCGTTCAACGACGAGGACTACCGGCGCGCGATCGAGGTCCTCGGCAAGCAGTACCCGATCATCCTCACCGACTCGGGCACGGGCCTGCTCTACAGCGCGATGCGCGGTGTGCTCGACCTCGCCGACCAGCTCATCATCATCTCGACGCCGTCCGTGGACGGCGCGAGCAGCGCGTCGACGACGCTCGACTGGCTGTCGGCGCACGGGTACGCGGAGCTGGTGCAGCGCTCCCTCACGGTCATCTCCGGGGTCCGCGAGACCGGCAAGATGATCAAGGTGGACGACATCGTGCAGCACTTCGAGACCCGCTGCCGCGGGGTGATCGTGGTGCCGTTCGACGAACATCTCGCGGCCGGTGCCGAGGTGGACCTCGACATGATGCGCCCCAAGACGCGCGAGGCCTACTTCCAGCTCTCGGCGATGGTCGCCGAGGACTTCGTACGGGCCCAGCAGGCGCAGGGGCTGTGGACGGCGGACGGCAATCCGCCGCCGCATGTCGTACCGCCGATGCCGGGACCGGGGCAGCCGACGCACGGTCAGCCGCCTTACGTCCAGCCCCCGTACGGCCAGCCCGCGCACGGACAGCCGGTCCACGGACAGCCGCACCAGCCCCACGGCGGGCCGTACCCGCCCCAGCCGTACCCGCAGCAGTACCCCCAGCCGGGACAGCAGCAGCCCCAGCCCGGCCACCCGCAGCAGCAGCCTCCGCAGTACGGGTATCCCCAGCAGCAGCCGGGACCGTACCCCCAGCCGGGGGTCCAGCAGGGCTGGCAGCAGTCACCGCCCTCGCAGGCCCAGTCCCCGGCAAGCCCGGCGGGGCTCCCGCCAGGGCAGCAGGCACAGCAGGCCCAGCCCGGACCGTACGGACAGCAGCCCCAGCCGCCCCAGGACGCGACCGACCTCCAGGGTCCGGTACCGCCCGGCGGATGGCCCGGGCAGCAGCCCCCGCAACCTCCGCCAGCGCCTCAGCAGTAGGGCATCAGAGGTAGAGACCAATGAGGGTCCGCACCGTGGTCACGGTGCGGACCCTCGGCGCATTCCCGCAGCCCACACGGGGTATGGGCGCCCGTTGACGCGCCCTGACGCACGCTGATAAACCTCCCTTCACCGATTGGCGAACCAGAGTCAACCCGAGCCGTCCGAGTCAACCCGGCTTCTCCGCGCGAGTGATGACACGAGGTCACCGTCCCATGGTCCATAGCCTTCCGCCGCGGACACCGCGGCCGCAGCCCGTCCGCCGACGCCCCCGTCTCCGACTGCTCCTGGCTTCCGGTGCCGCCTCCGCCGCGCTCGTCGCCGGAACCGTGCTCCCCGTACAGCCGCTGCTCCCGGCGCCCCAGCAGGCGCGGGCAGCGGACGACGGCAAGAAGGTCCTCACCGTCGCGGTCAGCCAGAGTGTCGACTCGCTCAGCCCTTTCCTGGCGCAGCGCCTGGTCAGCACCACCCTCCACCGGCTGACCTACGAGTACCTGACCAACTACGACCCGAAGGACGCGCACGCGGTCCCCGGCTTCGCCACCGCGTGGCAGCCCTCCGCGTCCAAGCTGACCTGGACCTTCACCATCCGGGACGACTCGAAGTGGTCGGACGGCGTCCAGGCGACCGCCGAGGACGCCGCCTGGACCTTCAACAAGATGATGACGGACGAGAACGCGGCCACCGCCAACGGCAGTTTCACGGCCAACTTCAAGAAGGTCACCGCGCCCGACCCGGAGACCCTGGTCATCGAGCTGAAGAAGCCCCAGGCCACCATGACCGCCCTCGATGTGCCGATCGTGCCCAAACACATCTGGGAGAAGGTCGGCGACTTCTCGACATTCAACAACGACAAGCAGTTCCCGATCGTCGGCAACGGTCCGTTCATCGTGACGGACTACAAGGTCGACCAGTACGTCAGGCTCAAGCCGAACAAGGACTTCTGGCGCGGCGCCCCGAAGTTCGACGAGCTGGTCCTCAAGTATTACAAGGACGGGGACGCGGCCGTCGCGGCGCTCCAGAAGGGCGAGGTCTCCTTCACCTCCGGTCTCACCCCGGCCCAGGCCGCCGCGCTGAAGTCGGCGGACAACATCAAGGTCAATGACGCACCGGGCCGCCGGTTCTACGCGCTCGTCACCAACCCCGGCGCCAGGTCGAAGGACGGCGCCACCTTCGGAAACGGCCATCCGGCACTGCTCGATCCGGCGGTACGTAAGGCCCTCTTCCAGGCCGTCGACCGCAAGGCCATCGTCGACAGGGTCTTCCAGGGCCATGCCGTCGAGGGCCAGGGCTACATCCCGCCGCGCTTCGGCGCGTACTTCTGGCAGCCCTCGGAGAGCCAGCGGATCGCGTACGACCCGGCCGCGGCGGCCCGTACGCTCGACGCGGCCGGCTACCGGAAGACAGGCGGCGGCAAGCGGGTGGGGAAGGACGGCAGGCCGCTGGACTTCCGTATCCTCTGCCACGCCACCGACCCGAACGACAAGGCCATCGGCAAGTACCTCCAGGAGTGGTGGGGCCGGCTCGGCATCGGGCTGAAGGTCGAGTGCCTCGACAATGTCTCGGACCCCTGGCTCGCGGGCGACTACGATCTGGCCTTCGACGGCTGGTCCGTCAACCCCGATCCGGACTATGTCCTCTCCATCCATACGTGCGACGCGCTCCCCGCCACCCCCAAGGACACCGGCGCCACCGACAACTTCATCTGCGACAAGGAGTACGACGGCCTCTACGCCCAGCAGGCCGTGGAGTACGACACGGCGAAACGCGCGGAGCTGGTCAAGCGGATGGAGTCGAGGCTGTACGACACCGGGTACATGAATGTCATGGCGTATCCGAACGCGGTCGAGGCGTACCGTACCGACCAGATCAAGTCGATCACGACGATGCCGGAGGCCGCCGGCAATCTCTGGGGCCAGGACGGCTACTGGAGCTGGTGGTCCGCGGTCCCGGCCGGTGACGGCGGCGGGTCCGGCGGTTCCTCCTCCTCGGCCGGTGTGGTGATCGGGATCGGAGCCGCGGTGGTGGCCGCCGCCGCGCTCGGGCTCTTCGTCGCGATGCGGCGCCGTTCCACCGCGGAAGACCGTGAATAGCGCATGAGCACCGCAAGCACCCCAGGGGCGGTGCGGGACGCGGCCGGCGGCCCGGTGAAGACCGGGCCGTCCCGCTCTGCGGACCGCGCGGACCCCGGTCCCGGTACGAGAACCGCGTATCCGCTGTATGTGGCGGGCAGGCTCGGCGGCGCGGCCGTCTCGCTGCTCGCCGTCCTGGTCACCAGCTTCTTCCTGTTCCGGATCATCCCGGGCGACCCGGTCAGCACCATGACCCATGGCGCTCCGACCTCCGCGGCCCAACTGGCCGCACTGCGCAAGCAGTTCGGGCTGGATCTGCCGCTGTGGCAGCAGTTCACCGACTACTGCGCCAAGGCGCTCACCGGTGATCTGGGCACCTCGTACCAGTTCCACGCCCCGGTCGGCGAGCTGATCATGACGAAGCTGCCCGCGACCCTGCTGCTCACCGGGGTCGCCGTGGTGATCTACTCGGCGCTCGGCCTCTGGCTCGGCACCCGCTCCGCCTGGCGCAACGGCGGTCTCGGCGACCGGCTCAACACGGGTGTGGCGCTGACGCTCTGGTCGGTGCCGTCCTTCTGGCTCGGTCTGCTGCTGATCATCGTCTTCTCGGTCGGCATCGGGCCCGTCCCGGGCCTGTTCCCCACCGGCGGTATGGAGTCGGGCGACACGACGGGATTCGCACGGATCCTCGATGTGGCACACCATCTTGTGCTGCCGGTGCTGACGCTGGTCGCGGTGGGGTACGCGCAGACGCTGCTGGTGATGCGCTCCTCGCTGCTGGACGAGATGGGCGGCGACTATCTGACGACGGCGCGGGCGAAGGGGCTGCGGGACGCGTCCGTACGGCGCCGGCACGCGGTGCCCAACGCGCTGCTGCCGACCGTCACCATGGTGTTCATCAATCTGGGCCATGTGGCGGGCGGTTCGATCCTGGTGGAGACGGTGTTCTCCTGGCCGGGGCTCGGCGGGCTGTTCTACCAGGGGCTGAGCGTGCCCGATCTGCCGCTCGTGCAGGGGCTGTTCCTGGTCTTCGCCGGCGCGATGATCGTGATGAACCTGCTGGCCGACCTGCTCTATCCGCTGCTCGATCCCCGGGTGGGCCGATGACCTCCGCAGACCCTTCGACGCCGACTCCGTCGCCGCTGCCGGACGGACCGGTGCCTTCGCCCCGGTCCGCGGTGCCCTCGGCGGCTTCGATCGTACGGGCCCGCAGGCGCGCGTCATTGATCCGGTTCTGGCGGCAGTACCGTACGCACCGCGCCGGGCTCTTCGGACTTGCCGGGCTGGCGCTCGTCGCGCTGACGGCGCTGGCAGCGCCGCTGCTCGTGGGCGGCGACGTGCAGAGCGTGACGCGGGCGCCGGGCAAGGCGCTTGAAGCGCCGAGCGGTCAATTCCTGCTCGGTACGGACCAGTTCGGACGGCCGCTGCTGGGGCTGCTGATCTGGGGCGCCAGGATCTCCCTGACCGTGGGGCTGCTGGCCGCCGCGTTGTCGGTGGCCATCGGTACGCTCGTCGGAGTCATGGCCGGGCACTTCGGCGGCTGGCCGGCCACGGTGACCATGCGGATCACCGACTGGTTCCTGGTGATGCCCACGCTGGTGCTGGCGATCGTGCTGGCCACGGTCATGTCCCGGTCGGTCTGGACGGTGATCGTGGCGATCGGGGTCACAAGCTGGCCGACGACGGCGCGGCTGGTGCGGGCGCAGACCATCGCGGTCGAGTCACGGCCGTACATCGAGCGCGCCCGGGCGCTGGGCGGCGGCCATGGCCACATCATGACGCGCCATGTGCTGCCCAATGTGATGCCGCTGGTGCTGGCGCAGACCACGCTCGGTATCTCCAGCGCGATCCTGACGGAGGCGACACTCGCCTTCCTCGGGCTCGGCGATCCGACCATCGTCTCCTGGGGCGGAATGCTCCAGGACGCGCGGGAGGCGGGCGCGGTCTCGTCCGGGCACTGGTGGTATCTGGCGCCTCCCGGACTGGCGATCGCGTTCGTCGCGCTGGCGTTCACGCTCTGCGGCCGGGCGATCGAGACCGTACTCAACCCGAAGCTGGCGGTACCCCGATGAAAAGGGCGCCAAGAGCGAGCGGCGTGGTCGAAGCGGCCGGTGCGCGTGGCGCGCCGGGTCTGCTGGAGATCAGGGACCTGAGGGTGACGTACGGCTCGGGGGCCTCGGCCGTGCCCGCCGTACGGGGTGTGGACCTGGCCGTCGGGCCGGGGCAGAAGCTCGGCATCGCCGGTGAGTCGGGGTGCGGCAAGTCCACCCTGGCGCTGGCGCTGCTGCGGCTGCTGCCGTCCTCGGCGAGGCTGTCCGGCGAGATCCTGCTCGACGGCGAGGACGTCCTCACCATGAAGTGGGGCCGACTGCGGGCCGTACGGTGGGCGGGAGCGTCGATCGTCTTCCAGGGCGCGATGCACTCGCTGAACGCGGTGCACCGGATCGGGGACCAGATCGCCGAGCCGGTCCTGCTGCACCGGCGTGCCACTCCGGCGGCCGGCCGAGCCCGGGCCGCCGAGCTGCTGGAACAGGTCGGTCTTCCGGCCGCCCGCGCGGACGCCTATCCGCATGAGCTCTCCGGCGGCCAGCGCCAGCGTGTGATGATCGCGATGGCGCTGGCCTGCGATCCGCGGCTGATCGTCGCGGACGAGCCGACGACCGCACTGGATGTGATGATCCAGGCGCAGATCCTGCGGCTGATCGAACGGCTGGTCGCGGAGCAGGACATCGGGCTGCTGATGATCAGCCACGATCTGGCGGTGCTCGCGGACACCTGTGACCGGCTGGCCGTGATGTACGCGGGCCGGATCGTCGAGGAGGGCCCGGCGCGGGCGGTCTATGACGCGGCGGAGCATCCGTACGGCCGGGCGCTCTCCGCCGCCTTCCCCCGGATCGGGGATCCCGCGTCGCGGCGCGCGCCGCGTGGGCTGCCGGGCGATCCGCCGGACCCCGCGGCGCTGCCGTCCGGCTGTACGTTCCATCCGCGCTGCCCGGTCGCGCTGGATGTCTGTGAGCGGGAGGACCAGCCGCTGCGGGAGGCGGGGCCCGGCCGGAGCGCGGCGTGTGTACGGGTGGGCGCGGCGGTGCCCGCCGGGGAGCAGCCGCGGTGAGGTCCGGCTCCCGCGCACCGTAAAGCCTCGTAGCACCCGGCACGTCCCGCAAGCCTCATGACAATGCCCGGCCACCTTCCAGGAGCCACCCTTGACGACGACCACGCCTCCCGCCGGCCCCGTCCCCCTGCTGTCGGCCGCCGAGCTGAAGGTCACCTTCCCCGGGCGGCGCGGAGCGGCGTCGGCCCGGGCCGTCGACGGTGTCGATCTCGACATCGGTACCGGGGAGATCGTCGCCCTGGTCGGCGAGTCCGGCTGCGGCAAGACCACCCTGGCGCGGGCGCTGCTCGGGCTCGTACCGCCCACGCGGGGCCGGGTCACCTTCGCCAGAGAGCCGCTGGGGTACGGTGCCCGTGCCCTCAAGGCGTACCGCAAGCGCGTCCAGCTCGTCCTCCAGGACCCCAGCGGCTCGCTCAATCCACGCCATACGGTGTACGACGCGGTCGCCGAGGGCCTCCGCATTCACGCCCACCCGGGCGATGAGCGCGCCGCCGTCGCGGAGGCCCTCTCCCGGGCCGGGCTGCGCCCTCCGGAGCGGTACTTCGCGCGCTATCCGCACGAGCTGTCCGGGGGCCAGCGGCAGCGGGTGGTCATCGCGGGCGCGCTCGTCCTGGAGCCCGAACTCATCGTCGCCGACGAGCCGGTGGCGTCGCTGGACGCGTCCGTACGGGGCGAGATCCTGGCGCTGCTGCTGTCACTGCGGGACGAACTCGGCCTGTCGGCACTGGTGGTGACCCACGATTTGGGTCTGGCCTGGAACATCGCGGACCGGGTGGCGGTGATGTATCTCGGACGGATCGTGGAGACGGGTCCGGTGGAGGAGGTGCTGACGGCGCCCCAGCACCCTTACACCCGGGCGCTGTTGTCCGTACTGCCCGAGTCCGGAGAGGAACCGGTCGTCCTCATGGGCGAGCCGCCGGATCCGTCGAGGATTCCGGACGGCTGCCGGTTCCATGCCCGCTGCCAGGTGCTGGCCTCGGGCGAGGCGGCACGGGCGGGGGTCGACGAGCGGTGCCGTACGGACTCGCCGCCGGTGCTGACGGGCGGCGCCGCCACCCAGGTGGCCTGCCACTGGGCGACGGCCGGATGAAAGCGCGGAGCGGCGCCGCTCCTACCGTGCGTCGTACTCCTCCGTCAGCACCCGTGAGCGCTTGACGTCGTCGGCGATCGCCTCCAGCAGCGCCTCGATCGACTCGAACTTGCGCTGCCCCCGGACGTACGAGAGGAAGTCGACGGTCACATGGAGGCCGTACAGATCGAGCCCGATCCGGTCGATGGCGTACGCCTCGACCGTCCGCTCCGTCCCCTCGAACTGCGGGTTCGTACCGACCGAGATCGCCGCAGGCATGCGCTCGCCGTCCGCCGTGAGCCAGCCCGCGTACACCCCGTCGGCCGGGATCGCGGTGTGCGGCAGAGTCTCCACATTGGCCGTCGGGTAGCCCAGCTCCCGGCCGCGCTGCGCGCCGCGCACCACCACGCCCTCGACACGGTGCGGCCTGCCGAGGATCTCGGCGGCGCCCGCGACATCGCCCTCGGCGACCAGCCGACGGGTGAGGGTGGACGAGAAGGGCTCGCCGCCGCCCGCCTCGCCGGTCACCCGCAGATCGATGACCTCGACCTCGTAGTCGTAGGTCGCCCCCAGATCGGCCAGGACGCCAACATTGCCGGCCGCCCTGTGGCCGAAGCGGAAGTTGGGGCCCTCGATCACCGCGCGCGCGTGCAGCTTGTCGACCAGGACCTTCACGATGAAGTCGCCGGGCGACAGCTTCGAGAACTCCACGGTGAACGGCAGGATCAGCAGCGCGTCCACACCCAGCTCCGCCATCAGCTCGGCGCGCCGGTGGTGGGGGGCGAGCAGCGGCGGGTGGCTGCCGGGCCGTACGACCTCGCTGGGGTGCGGGTCGAAGGTCACGACGACCGACGGCACCCCCAGCTCCCCGGCCCGCTCCACCGCGCGTTTGATGATGAGCTGGTGTCCGCGGTGGACCCCGTCGTAGGAGCCGATGGTGACGACGCTGCGCCCCCAGTCCTGGGGGATGTCCTCCAAGCCACGCCAGCGCTGCACTGAGACCGCTCCTCGCCCGAACCCATGTACGTCGTTTCCCGTCACGCAATGCTAAGACTGCCATGCCCAGCAGCCGTGACCCGCATCGGCCACCGGGCTCCCGGAAGGCTTTCCGGCGCGAACGCGCCCCCTGAGTGCACCCTGTACCCCTCCGAGCGCCTGCCCGAAGGGGTGAATCGCGGGCGCGGAATGGACAGATCCCTTCCGGAGGGGGGCCGTGGAGCCGGGCAGGTGCGCCTGCCCGGCTCCACGGTGGGCATCAGGCGTTCCACGGTGGGCCTCAGGCTGGCCTCAGCCGAAGACCGCGAGGCTCTTCGCCTTGCCGTGCTGCTCCTCGACCAGCGCCAGAAAACGCCCTCCGGGCCCGAACGCGGCGACCGGCGCCGACGCGAACGCCGGCATGTCCAGCCGTACGCCGTTGAGCAGCAGCCCGGCCCGCTTCTCGTCCACGTCCCAGCGCGGGAACGCCGCCGCGGCGGCCTCCGCGACAGGCATGACCGTCAGCTCCTTCTGGAGCTGGTCCAGCGTCCTCGCCGAGTCCAGCGCGTACGGGCCCACCCGGGTCCTGCGCAGCGCGGTGAGATGCCCGCCGACCCCGAGCCCGGCGCCGAGGTCACGGGCCAGGGCGCGGATGTACGTACCGGAGGAGCAGACGACGGAGACGACCAGATCGAGGACCGGGGTGCCGTCCTCGGCGACGGCCTCGCGTACGTCGTACAGCCGGAACGACGAGACGGTCACCGGTCTGGCCGGGATCTCGAACTCCTCGCCGCCGCGCACCCGCGCGTACGACCGCTTGCCGTCGATCTTGATCGCGCTGACCTTGGACGGCACCTGCATGATCGCACCGGTCAGCGCCGCGATCCCGCTGTCGATGGCCTCGCGCGCGAGCAGGGACGCGTCGGCGGACGAGGTGATCTCGCCCTCCGCGTCGTCGGTGACGGTGTTCTGCCCCAGCCGGATCGTGCCGAGGTACTCCTTCTCGGTCAGCGCGAGATGCCCGAGGAGTTTGGTGGCCCGTTCCACACCGAGGACGAGAACGCCCGTCGCCATCGGATCGAGCGTGCCCGCGTGGCCGACGCGCCGGGTCCTGGCGATGCCGCGCATCTTGGCGACGACGTCGTGCGAAGTGAAGCCCGACGGCTTGTCCACGATGACCAGGCCGTCGGGCGTGCTGTTCTGCTGAGTCATTCCGCGGCGGCACCGTCCGTGCCACGGCCGCCCGCGCCCTCGGTGCCGTCCGCGTCGCCCGTGCTCTCTTCGTCCGAGTCGGCCTTGCGGTACGGGTCGGCGCCGGCCGCGTAGGTCTTGCCGGTGGACACCTCCCGTACCTCGGCGTCCTTGGCGCGCGCCCGGTCGAGGAGGTCCTCGATGGTACGGGCGTTGTCCGGCAGGGCGTCCGGGACGAACGCCAGCGTCGGGGTGAAGCGGACGCCGGTCTGGCGGCCCACCTCGGAGCGGAGGACGCCCTTGGCGCTCTCCAGGGCCGCCGCGGAGGCCGCGCGCTCCTCGTCGTCGCCGTAGACCGTGTAGAAGACCGTGGCCTCCCGCAGGTCGCCCGTGACGCGGGCGTCCGTGATGGTCACGAACCCCAGTCGCGGGTCCTTGATACGCCGGTCCAGGGTCTCCGCGACCACGACCTGGATGCGATCGGCCAGCTTGCGGGCCCGCGCGTTGTCGGTCACCGGTCCGTCACTCTTCCTTCTGGGTTTTCTTGTCTGCTACTGGTTCTGCTATTGGTCGGTCTTCGTCCGGTGGTGCGAGCCGGGTCTCAGTCCTCGTCGCCGTACAGCCGCCGTCGTACCGACAGCAGCTCCACCTCGGGACGGCCTGCGACCATCCGCTCGCACCGGTCGAGCACCTCCGTGATGTGGCCCCAGTCCCCGGAGACCACCGCCAGTCCGATCTCGGCCCTGCGGTAGAGCTCCTGAGCGCCGGTCTCCGCCGCGCTCACCGTGAACTTCCGCTGGAGATCGGCGACGATCGGCCGGACGACGGAGCGTTTCTCCTTCAACGACCGTACGTCGCCGAGGAGCAGATCGAAGGACAGCGTCCCCACATACATGCACGTCCGGATGTCCCGCCGGTACGGGTTCGGTGCCCTGCCAGCGCTTGGCAGGGGCACAAGAACCGTACACGCAACGGCCGGGGCCGATCGACGGAAATTCGTCCCGTCGACCGGCCCCGACCGGAGCGGTCAGCCCGTGCGTCAGCCGCGCGGCTTCTCGCGCATCTCGTAGGTGGCGATGACGTCGTCGATCTTGATGTCGTTGAAGTTCCCGAGGTTGATACCGCCCTCGAAGCCTTCGCGGATCTCGGTGACATCGTCCTTGAAGCGGCGCAGACCCTGGATGTTGAGGTCCTCCGCGATGACCTTGCCGTCGCGGATGAGCCGGGCCTTCGTGTTCCGCCTGACCTCGCCGGAGCGGATGAGCACACCCGCGATATTGCCCAGCTTGGACGAGCGGAAGACCTCGCGGATCTCCGCCGTACCCAGCTCGACCTCTTCGTACTCCGGCTTGAGCATGCCCTTGAGGGCGGACTCGATCTCCTCGATCGCCTGGTAGATGACCGAGTAGTACCGGACGTCCACGCCCTCGCGCTCGGCCATCTGCGCGGCACGCCCTGCGGCGCGCACGTTGAAGCCGATCACGATGGCGTCGGAGCCCATGGCCAGGTCGATGTCCGACTCGGTGACCGCACCCACACCGCGGTGCAGGACCCGGATGTCCACCTCTTCGCCGACGTCGAGCTGGAGCAGAGAGGACTCCAGGGCCTCGACCGAACCGGACGCGTCGCCCTTGATGATGAGGTTGAGTTCCTGCACCAGACCGGCCTTGAGGGCCTCGTCCAGATTCTCCAGGGAGAACCGGACGCCCCTGCGGGCGAAGGCCGCGTTCCGCTCGCGGGCGGCACGCTTCTCGGCGATCTGCCGGGCCGTACGGTCCTCGTCGACCACCAGGAAGTTGTCACCGGCACCGGGGACATTGGTGAGCCCCAGGACCAGGACGGGCGTCGAGGGGGTCGCCTCGTACACGTTGTTGCCGTTGTCGTCGAGCATGGCCCGCACACGGCCGTACGCGTCGCCGGCGACCATCGTGTCACCGACGCGGAGCGTGCCGCGCTGGACGAGCACGGTGGCGACGGCGCCGCGGCCGCGGTCGAGGTGGGCCTCGATCGCGATACCCTGCGCGTCCTGCTCCGGGTTGGCCCGCAGGTCGAGCGAGGCGTCCGCGGTCAGGACCACGGCCTCCAGCAGGCTGTCGATGTGCAGGCCCTGCTTGGCGGAGATGTCGACGAACATGGTGTCGCCGCCGTACTCCTCGGCCACCAGACCGAACTCGGTGAGCTGACCGCGCACCTTGGTCGGGTCGGCGCCCTCGACATCGATCTTGTTGACCGCGACCACGATCGGCACGTCGGCCGCCTTGGCGTGGTTGAGCGCCTCGATCGTCTGCGGCATCACACCGTCGTTGGCCGCGACCACCAGGATCGCGATGTCGGTGGACTTGGCACCACGGGCACGCATGGCGGTGAACGCCTCGTGGCCCGGGGTGTCGATGAAGGTGATCCTGCGCTCTTCACCGTTGACGTCGGTGGCGACCTGGTACGCACCGATGTGCTGGGTGATACCGCCGGCCTCGCCCGCGACGACATTGGTCTTGCGGATCGCGTCCAGCAGCCTGGTCTTACCGTGGTCGACGTGACCCATGACGGTCACGACCGGCGGCCGGGACACGAGGAGTTCCTCGCCGCCCTCGTCCTCGCCGAACTCGATGTCGAAGGACTCGAGCAGCTCGCGGTCCTCCTCCTCCGGGCTGACGATCTCGACGACGTAGTTCATCTCGTCGGCGAGCAACTGGAGGGTTTCGTCGGACACGGACTGGGTCGCGGTGACCATCTCGCCGAGGTTCATCATCACGGCGACGAGCGACGCCGGGTTGGCGTTGATCTTCTCCGCGAAGTCGGTGAGGGAGGCACCGCGCGACAGGCGGACGGTCTGTCCGTTGCCGCGGGGCAGCATCACACCGCCGACCGACGGGGCCTGCATGGCCTCGTACTCCTGGCGCCTCTGCCGCTTCGACTTGCGGCCACGACGGGCGGGCCCGCCGGGACGGCCGAACGCGCCCTGTGTGCCACCACGGCCACCGGGACCGCCGGGACGGCCGCCGAAGCCGGGACGGCCACCGCCGCCACCGCCGCCGAAGCCGCCGCCACCACCGGGACGGCCCGGGGCGCCACCCCCACCGCCGCCACCGGGACGGCCGGCGAAGCCACCGCCGCCACCGCCACCGCCGGGACGGCCGGCGAAGCCGCCGCCACCACCGGGACGACCGCCGCCACCGCCGCCGGGACGGCCCGCGCCGCCGGGGCCACGGCCACCGCCGGGGCCGCCGCCGGGACGCGGACCCGCCGCGGGACGCTGGGGCATCATGCCCGGGTTCGGACGGTTGCCACCGGGGCCGCCGCCGGGACCGCCCGCCGCGCGGGGGGCCTGCGGACGCGGCATGCCGCCGGGGGTGGGACGTCCGGACTGTCCGCCGGGACCGCCCTGCGGACGGGGACCGCCCTGGCCGGAGCCCTGCGGACGCGGACCGCCGGGGGCACCGGGGCCGCCGGGACGCGGGGCGCCGCCGGGACGGGGCGCCTGCGGGCGCGCCATACCGGTGGAACCGCCGGAGGTGAAGGGGTTGTTGCCGGGACGCGGTCCGGCCGGACGGGCACCGGGACGCGGGGCCTGGCCGGGGCGCGGTCCGCCGGAGCGGCCGCCCTGGCGCTGGTCGCGATCGCCGCCCTGACGCTGGTCACGGTCACCCTGGCGCTGGTCGCCGTGGCCGCCCGAGGGGCGGGCGGACGGACGCGGGCCGGGGGTGGCACCGGGCCGGGGAC
>NZ_LATD01000296.1 GCF_000981895.1 Streptomyces odonnellii
GACGGCGGGGGGCACACCGAGCTGACGGTGGGGGGCGCACGCCACCCCGCCCGTCCGTCCCTTTCCACGGCGGGCGGGACGGACGAGCGGGGCGCGGACGAGCGCGGGGCGCGGACGGCCGGTCAGCCGGCGGTGGGGCGGCGTTTGCGGGTTGCCGCCACCACGGCCGCACCCGCCATGAGGGCCGCACCCGCGAGGCCCGCCGTGCCCGGGCGCGTGGAGTCGGTGGCGCCCGCGGGTCCGGCGGGTCCGGCGGGCCCGGTGGCACCCGTGGAGCCGGTGGCGGCGAGGGTTCTGGCGGGTTCCTTGGTGGCGGGCCGCTGGGACGGCTGGAGGCGGGCCGCGGCCAGGATGAGGTCCGTGACGGCCTCGGGGTCGGTGAGCATCGCGAGGTGCGGGGCGTCGATCTCGACGGTGTGCGAGTGGGCCCGCTCGGCCTCGAAGCGTTCCAGCTCGGGCGAGATGGTCCGGTCCGCGGTGGAGACCATGGCCCAGGAGGGGATGGTCCGCCATGCGGCGGGCCCGGCCGTGTCGGCGAACGCCTGGGCGGCGATGGGGCGCTGAGTGGCCGCCAGTACCGCCGTCGTGGCCGCCGGGAGGGACGCCGCGAACACCGGCCGGAAACGGTCGGCCTTGATGTAGAGGTCGGTGGCGGTCGATCCGTCGGGCAGCGTGAACGGTACGGACTTGAGGGCCGGGGTGAGTTCGCTGCCCGGGAACTTCGCGGACAGCACCGAGAGGACCTCGCCCTTGTCCGGCATCAGCGCGTTGATGTACACGAGCGCCTTGACCTGCGGATTGCCGACCGCCGCGCCGCTGATGACCGCTCCCGCGTACGAGTGGCCGACCAGGACGATCGGGCCCTTGATGCTCCTCAGGACGCTGGCGATGTACGCGGCGTCGCCGTGCAGACCGCGCAGCGGATTGGCGGGCGCCATGACCTGGTAACCGTCGTTCTGGAGGCGCGGTACGACCTCGCGCCAGCTCGACGCGTCGGCGAAGGCGCCGTGCACGAGCACGATGGTCGGCTTGTCGGTACTGCCGCGGTGGGTCGCGGCGGGCAGGGCGCCGGCGGCGGGGGCGGTGCCCGCGAGCGCCGTCGCGGTGAGCGCCGCGGCCAGCGCGTACCCGCGGCGCGAACGTATCCGATGCCCCGGACGCGCACCTTTCCGAGGGCCGGAACCCGGACGTATCCAGGGGCCGGGAGCTGACGGCATGGCCATGTCTGTCTCCTCCGGGAGGCGGATGGGGTCGGCATCAGTGTTGCCAGGTCAGCGGGGGCGGGGCGCGCGGTGAGCGGCATGTGGGTGATGCGGCCGAGTGGAGTACAGTGTGTTGGACCCAAGGTCTATTGAAGTGCACCAAGTGAACCATGGAAGGATTCCGGTGGAAGAGCCGCGTACGACTACGGCCGCCGCTGCCCCGAGCGCCCCCGCCGCCCCGCGCACGGGGGGCGACGGCCGCTCCGCCGGGCCCGTCGCGCTGGTGATGGCGGGCGGGCTCTCCGTACAGTTCGGGGCCGCCATCGCCGTACTCCTGATGTCCCGCACCGGAGCCCTCGGGGTCGTCTCGCTGCGGCTCGCGCTCGCCGCGGCCGTCCTGCTGGTGGTGTGCCGGCCCGCGGTGCGCGGGCACTCGCGTGCCGACTGGGGTACGGTCATCGCCTTCGGCGCCGTGATGGCCGCCATGAACGCGCTCTTCTACCAGGCGGCCGACCGTATCCCGCTGGGCGCGGCCGTCACCCTCGAAGTCCTCGGCCCGCTCGCGCTCTCGGTGTTCGTCTCCCGGCGGCTGGTCAATGTGCTCTGGGCCGGCCTGGCGCTCGGCGGGGTACTGCTGCTGAGCGGTGGCGGGTTCGATCGGCTGGACCCCATAGGTGCGGCCTTCGCGGTGTTGGCCGGCGCCATGTGGGCGGCCTACATAGTTTTCAGCGCGCGGACCGGCCGGCGCTTTCCGCAGGCCGACGGGCTGGCGCTGGCGATGACGGTCGCCGCGCTGCTCGCGCTGCCGTTGGGGGTCGTCGAGTCGGGGTCCAGACTGCTGGTGCCCTCGACGGTGGGGCTGGCCCTCGCGGTCGCGGTGATGTCGTCCGTCCTGCCGTACACCCTCGAACTGCTCGCCCTGCGGCGGATGCCCGCGCCCACCTTCGCCATCCTGATGAGCCTGGAACCGGCCATCGCGGCGACCGCGGGCTTCCTCCTCCTGGACCAGGCGCTCTCCGCCACTGACGCGCTGGCGATCGCACTGGTCATCGCGGCGAGCATGGGCGCGGTACGGACGCAGGTGGGCGGGAAGGGCGTAGGGGGCGGCCGGGAGGATGCGCGCCGAGGCTGGCGGAAGGGTGTCAGGCAGGGCGGGCCGAAGGGTGCGCGGCAGGGGGAGCGGCAGGACGGGCCGCCG
>NZ_LATD01000297.1 GCF_000981895.1 Streptomyces odonnellii
CCGCCATCCTCGTCCGCGACTCCAAGCACCCCCAGGGCCCCCGCCTCACCCTCACCCCGACCTCCTGGGCCGGCTTCATCTCGTACACCCGCGAGCGCTGAGCCGCCCACGGGCGGACGGCGGACATGCCGTCTGGGCCCGCTGGACCGTGCCCGATAGGTGCTGTTAGCTGAGAAGCGGTTCCGTGGTGCCCCGGCCCGGACGAACCGGTCGATCGAGAGAGGTGCCCGGTGCAGAGACCCCGCCTGGAGGAGGTGCACCTGACCTCCTTCAAGAGCTTCACCGACCAGCGCTTGCCGCTCCAGGCACTCACCCTTCTGATCGGCCGTAACGGCAGTGGCAAGTCGAACGCGCTGGACGCTCTGACGGTCCTCTCCCGGCTGGCGCTCGGCGAGCCGGTACGGGACGCGCTCGACGGGCCTCGGCACGGCGGGGAGGAACCGATCCGCGGCGGCGCCGAGGGGTGCGCTCCGCTGGGGCGCGACGCTTTCGCCATCGGCTGCCGGGTGCGGGTCGGCGAGGCGGTGTACGACTTCGACGTCGAGATCGAGGTGCGGCCCACCGTCCGTGTCCGCCGTGAGCGGCTGGTCGCGGTGGAGGGGGTCCTGTACGGCAACAGGAGGCTGCCCTCCGGCCGCATCCTGCTGGCGACGGAACCGTACGAAATGCGTGACGACCTGCTCGCGCTGCGGTATTTCAATGGCCGGAAGGAGCTTGAGGTGGGCGGCACGCTGACCTCGGACCGGCTTGCCTGTTCCGTGGCCCCGCTGCGGGTGCCGGAGACAAGGGCCGGTGATCTCGTGGAGAAGGCGGCCGGCCATGTGCTGGCGGCGCTCAAGGAGGTCTTCCTCCTGGACCCGGTCCCGCATCTTATGCGCCGGTACGTCCCCGAGCGTGACACCGAACTGCGTCGCAGCGCGGACAATCTCAGCGCGGTGGTGAGCGAGCTGAGGCGTCACAACCCGCGGGCGTTCGACCGGCTCAAGCATTTGATCAACGGGATGCCGGAGTATCCAGTGGTCGATGTGGACACGGTCGTCACCTCTCTCGGGGACGTACAGCTCGTACTCCACGAGTCCGGGTTCCACGGCGCTGTGCACGAGATTCCCGCGCGGCTCCTCAGCGACGGGATGCTCCGCTTTCTCGCCTTCGGCACGGCGATGCTCGAAGCACCCGAGCCAACCTGTGCCGCGGATTTGATCCGGCCTGAGCGTCTCCTCGTGATCGAGGAGATCGAGAACGGGCTCTACCCCACCCAGGCCGCCCGGGTGCTGCGCCTCATGAGGGAGGAGTCGCGGCGAGGGCGGATCGAGGTCCTCTTCACCACCCACAGTCCGGCGCTGCTCAACGCGCTCACCGCGGAGGACCACCCCGGAGTCCTGGTCTGCACCCGGGACCCGGACTCGGGCGAGAGCCGGCTGACGCGTCTCACCGATCTTCCCGGGTACGTGGAGCTGCTGGCGGCCGGTGATCTGGGCGACGCCGTGATCAAGGGGCGGCTGCCGGACGCCGTACGCCCACGGGACGCCGAAGTGACCAGCGTCGAGGACTTCTTGAGGAGCCTGTGAGCAAGGGGCCCCTGAACAGGCATCGCCGCCCGGGACTCCGGCTCCCCGTCGTCGATTTCCTTGACACCTCGGTCTTCGTGGAGATCCTCGACATTCCCTTCAGGAATGATCACCGCACCGAGATCCTGGCCGAGATGGACGCCCGGCTGAAGGAAGGCGTGCGGTTCGTCCTGCCTACGGCGACCGTCGTCGAGACCGGCAATCATGTCTTCCAGATCGCCGACGGCTCGGCCCGTCGCCGCTGCGCGGGAACGTTCATGGGGCTGCTGCGCAAGACCGCCAACGGTGAGGCTCCCTGGGTGCTGCACGAGCGCACCTGGGACGGGTCCTTCCTGGTGCCCCTCTGTGACGGTGTCAGCACGGGTATGGATCTGGCCGAGCACGCCGTCCGCAAGCAGCTCGGGACGGGCGACCTGAGTATCGTGGTGGAGCGCGACCTCTACGCGTCCCGCGCGCAGGCCGAGGTCCGTATCTGGACCCTGGAGGCCACGATGGGGACCTGGGCCGAGTTGCCCTGAGAGCGGCCTGGGAGCGGATGATTGGCGCGGAGGATTCGCCGATCAGCCCGTGGGGTACGCTTTCCGGCCCGATTGGCTATGGCCCTGGCCGCTGTGGCACACTAGCCAGGTTGCTCGGTTGAGTGCCGATGCTGCGCGCCTCCCGCCGGGGGGACCGGAAGCGAGTCCCACAGTACTCGTCGTCCCAACTGCCTTACGGGCAGCGCTGGGACGGACGTACGGGAATCTTCCGGGAAGCGTCAGCGGGGCCCCGGCCAGGCGCCCGGTGGTCAGTGCACGCACATGCGGCCTGTGACCGGCTTCGCGGACTTTGGGCCGCACCCCCTCGGCTGGGAAATCCTTCGGGAGTTCTGAATAGAGGGGATGCGACACGCCCGACCGCGTGGGTCGGAGCAGAGCGCAGGCCACCAGGGTTCCAGAGCGTTACGAGAGACAGGACTACGAAGCAGCCATGGCGGGACAGAAGATCCGCATCCGGCTCAAGGCCTACGACCACGAGGTCATCGACTCATCGGCGAAGAAGATCGTCGAGACGGTGACGCGTACTGGTGCGTCGGTCGCGGGCCCGGTGCCGCTGCCCACTGAGAAGAACGTGTACTGCGTCATCAAGTCGCCGCACAAGTACAAGGACTCGCGCGAGCACTTCGAGATGCGCACGCACAAGCGCCTGATCGACATCCTCGACCCGACGCCCAAGACCGTTGACTCGCTGATGCGCCTGGACCTTCCGGCCGGCGTCGACATCGAGATCAAGCTCTGAGAGGCGCGGAAGAGATGGCTAAGCAGATCAAGGGTGTCCTGGGCGAGAAGCTCGGCATGACCCAGGTCTGGGACGAGAACAACCGTGTCGTCCCGGTGACCGTCGTCAAGGCCGGGCCCTGTGTCGTTACCCAGGTCCGTACGAATGACTCCGACGGCTACGAGTCGGTCCAGATCGCCTTCGGCGAGATCGACCCGCGCAAGGTGAACAAGCCCCTCAAGGGCCACTTCGCCAAGGCCGACGTGACCCCCCGCCGCCACCTGGTGGAGCTGCGCACCTCCGACGCCGCCGAGTACTCGCTCGGCCAGGAGATCACCGCCGCCACGTTCGAGTCCGGCGTCAAGGTCGACGTCACGGGCAAGAGCAAGGGCAAGGGCTTCGCCGGTGTCATGAAGCGTCACAACTTCAAGGGCCTCGGCGCCGGTCACGGCACCCAGCGCAAGCACCGCTCTCCCGGTTCCATCGGTGGCTGCGCCACCCCCGGCCGGGTGTTCAAGGGCCTCCGCATGGCGGGCCGCATGGGCAACGAGCGGGTCACCACCCAGAACCTGACCGTTCACGCCGTTGACGCGGAGAAGGGCCTGCTCCTGATCAAGGGCGCGGTCCCCGGTCCGAACGGCGGCCTCGTCCTGGTCCGTACCGCGGCCAAGGGGGCCTGAGGTAACCCATGAGCACCATTGACATCCTTTCGCCGGCCGGCGACAAGGCCGGGACCGTCGAGCTCCCCGCGGAGATCTTCGACGCCAAGGTCAGCATCCCGCTGATCCACCAGGTCGTCGTCGCCCAGCTCGCGGCCGCCCGGCAGGGCACGCACAAGACCAAGACCCGTGGCGAGGTCCGCGGCGGTGGCAAGAAGCCGTACCGCCAGAAGGGCACCGGCCGCGCCCGTCAGGGCTCGACCCGCGCCCCGCAGTTCGCCGGCGGTGGCGTCGTGCACGGTCCCGTACCGCGTGACTACTCGCAGCGGACCCCGAAGAAGATGAAGGCCGCCGCCCTGCGCGGTGCCCTCACCGACCGGGCCCGGCACTCCCGTATCCACGTCGTCTCCGGCGTGGTCGACGGCGACGTGTCCACGAAGGCCGCGAAGACGCTGTTCGGCAAGATCTCGGAGCGCAAGAACCTGCTCCTGGTCGCCGAGCGCGCCGACGAGGCCGCGTGGCTGTCCGCCCGCAACCTGCCCCAGGTGCACATCCTGGCGCCGGGCCAGCTCAACACGTACGACGTGCTCGTCTCCGACGACGTGGTCTTCACCCAGGCCGCCTTCGAGTCCTTCGTGTCCGGCCCGGCCCCGTCCGCCGCCGCTGCGGACGCCGACGCCTCGGGCGCCGACGACACCGAAGGGAGCGAAGCCTGATGGCCGAGGTCACCAGCAAGACCTTCACGGACCCGCGTGACATCCTCGTCAAGCCCGTGGTCTCCGAGAAGAGCTACGCGCTGCTCGACGAGAACAAGTACACGTTCATCGTCGCGCCCCACGCCAACAAGACCCAGATCAAGCAGGCCGTGGAAGCGGTCTTCTCGGTCAAGGTCGCCGGGGTCAACACGATCAACCGCCAGGGCAAGCGCAAGCGCACCCGCACCGGTTTCGGCAAGCGCGCCAACACCAAGCGCGCCATCGTGACCCTCGCTGAGGGCGACCGTATCGACATCTTCGGCGGCCCGGCCTCCTGACGGAGGACGGATCGTTCAGAAGTCCGGAATCTTCCGAGGACTGAGAAATGGGTATCCGCAAGTACAAGCCGACGACCCCGGGCCGTCGTGGCTCCAGCGTCGCCGACTTTGTCGAGATCACGCGGTCCACGCCGGAGAAGTCGCTGGTCCGCCCGCTGCACAGCAAGGGCGGCCGTAACAACGCCGGTCGTGTGACCGTCCGCCACCAGGGCGGTGGCCACAAGCGCGCCTACCGTGTGATCGACTTCCGTCGGCACGACAAGGACGGCGTGCCCGCCAAGGTCGCGCACATCGAGTACGACCCGAACCGCACCGCGCGCATCGCGCTGCTGCACTACGCCGACGGCGAGAAGCGCTACATCATCGCGCCGCGCGGCCTGGCGCAGGGCGCCCGTGTCGAGAACGGCCCGACCGCCGACATCAAGCCCGGCAACAACCTGGCGCTGCGCAACATCCCGGTCGGTACGACCATCCACGCCATCGAGCTGCGGCCCGGCGGCGGCGCGAAGTTCGCCCGCTCCGCGGGTGCCTCCGTGCAGCTTCTGGCGAAGGAGGGCTCCATGGCCCACCTCCGTATGCCGTCCGGTGAGATCCGGCTGGTCGACGTCCGCTGCCGCGCCACCATCGGCGAGGTCGGCAACGCCGAGCAGTCGAACATCAACTGGGGCAAGGCCGGCCGTATGCGCTGGAAGGGCGTCCGCCCGACCGTCCGCGGTGTGGCCATGAACCCGGTCGACCACCCGCACGGTGGTGGTGAGGGCAAGACCTCCGGTGGTCGCCACCCGGTCAGCCCGTGGGGTCAGAAGGAGGGTCGTACTCGTTCTCCCAAGAAGGCGAGCAACAAGTACATCGTCCGCCGCCGCAAGACGAACAAGAAGCGCTAGGAGCGGGTTTTCAGATGCCGCGCAGTCTCAAGAAGGGGCCCTTCGTCGACGACCACCTGATCAAGAAGGTGGATGTCCAGAACGAAGCCGGCACCAAGAACGTCATCAAGACCTGGTCCCGTCGCTCGATGATCGTCCCGGCCATGCTGGGCCACACGATCGCGGTGCACAACGGCAAGATCCATGTCCCGGTGTTCATCACCGAGTCCATGGTCGGCCACAAGCTCGGCGAGTTCTCGCCGACTCGCACCTTCCGCGGCCACGTCAAGGACGACCGGAAGTCGAAGCGCCGCTGACGCGGGGTGGAACGACTATGACTCACACCGAAGGGACAACCATGGAAGCCAGGGCCCAGGCGCGGTACATCCGCGTCACGCCCATGAAGGCCCGCCGCGTGGTGGACCTCATCCGTGGCATGGACGCCACGGAGGCTCAGGCGGTCCTGCGTTTCGCCCCGCAGGCCGCGAGCGTGCCGGTCGGCAAGGTGCTGGACAGCGCCATCGCCAACGCCGCGCACAACTACGACCACACCGACGCCTCTTCGCTGGTCATCAGCGAGGCGTACGTGGACGAGGGCCCGACCCTGAAGCGGTTCCGTCCGCGTGCCCAGGGCCGTGCCTACCGGATCCGTAAGCGGACCAGCCACATCACCGTGGTCGTCAGCAGCAAGGAAGGAACCCGGTAATGGGCCAGAAGGTTAACCCGCATGGGTTCCGGCTCGGTGTCACCACGGACTTCAAGTCCCGCTGGTACGCCGACAAGCTGTACAAGGACTACGTCAAGGAAGACGTCGCCATTCGTCGCATGATGACGAAGGGCATGGAGCGGGCCGGGATCTCGAAGGTCGAGATCGAGCGCACCCGCGACCGGGTCCGCGTCGACATCCACACCGCGCGTCCGGGCATCGTCATCGGCCGCCGTGGCGCGGAGGCCGACCGTATCCGCGGCGAGCTGGAGAAGCTCACCGGCAAGCAGGTCCAGCTCAACATCCTCGAGGTCAAGAACCCCGAGGTGGACGCGCAGCTCGTGGCGCAGGCCGTCGCCGAGCAGCTCTCCTCGCGTGTCTCCTTCCGTCGTGCCATGCGCAAGAGCATGCAGTCGACGATGAAGGCGGGCGCCAAGGGCATCAAGATCCAGTGCGGCGGCCGTCTCGGCGGCGCCGAGATGTCCCGCTCGGAGTTCTACCGCGAGGGCCGGGTGCCCCTGCACACGCTCCGCGCCAATGTGGACTACGGCTTCTTCGAGGCCAAGACCACCTTCGGCCGGATCGGCGTGAAGGTCTGGATCTACAAGGGCGACGTCAAGAACATCGCCGAGGTGCGCGCCGAGAACGCCGCGGCCCGCGCCGGCAACCGTCCGGCCCGTGGCGGCGGCAACGACCGTCCCGCCGGCCGTGGCGGCCGCGGTGGCGAGCGTGGCGGCCGTGGCCGCAAGCCGCAGCAGAACCCGGCGGCCGAGGCCCCCAAGGCCGACGCCACCGCCGCGCCGGCCGAGGCGACGTCCTCTTCTACCGGTGGAACGGAGGCCTGACCGACATGCTGATCCCCCGTAGGGTCAAGCACCGCAAGCAGCACCACCCGAAGCGCAGCGGTATGTCCAAGGGCGGCACGCAGGTCTCGTTCGGCGAGTACGGCATCCAGGCGCTGACCCCGGCCTATGTGACGAACCGTCAGATCGAGGCCGCCCGTATCGCGATGACCCGCCACATCAAGCGTGGCGGCAAGGTCTGGATCAACATCTACCCGGACCGCCCGCTCACCAAGAAGCCCGCCGAGACCCGCATGGGTTCCGGTAAGGGCTCCCCGGAGTGGTGGATCGCGAACGTCAAGCCCGGCCGGGTGATGTTCGAACTGTCCTACCCGAACGAGAAGATTGCGCGTGAGGCGCTTACCCGCGCTGCTCACAAGCTTCCGATGAAGTGCCGCATCGTCCGGCGCGAGGCAGGTGAGGCGTGATGGCGGCCGTGACCAAGGCGTCCGAACTGCGCGAGCTGGGCGACGAGGAGCTGGTGAACAAGCTCCGCGAGGCCAAGGAAGAGCTGTTCAATCTCCGCTTCCAGGCGGCGACCGGCCAGCTCGAGAATCATGGGCGGCTGAAGCTCGTCCGTAAGGACATCGCGCGGATCTACACCCTGATGCGTGAGCGCGAGCTGGGCATCGAGACGGTGGAGAGCGCCTGATGACTGAGAACAACGTGACCGAGACCACGACCGACCGCGGATTCCGCAAGACCCGTGAGGGCCTGGTCGTCAGCGACAAGATGGACAAGACCGTCGTCGTCGCTGTCGAGGACCGCGTCAAGCACGCGCTGTACGGCAAGGTCATCCGCCGTACGAACAAGCTCAAGGCGCACGACGAGCAGAACGCCGCCGGCGTCGGCGACCGCGTCCTCCTGATGGAGACCCGGCCGCTGTCCGCCACCAAGCGGTGGCGCATCGTCGAGATCCTCGAAAAGGCCAAGTAAACCCCTCCGAGGGGGAGTTCCTCCTCGGAACAGTTCCGCCAGGCTCCGGGGGCCGAGTGATCGGCCCCCGGGGAACCGGCAGACGATCAGGAGATAGACGTGATCCAGCAGGAGTCGCGACTGCGTGTCGCCGACAACACGGGTGCGAAGGAGATTCTCACCATCCGTGTTCTCGGTGGCTCCGGCCGCCGCTACGCGGGCATCGGTGACGTCATCGTCGCCACCGTCAAGGACGCGATCCCCGGTGGCAACGTGAAGAAGGGTGACGTCGTCAAGGCGGTCATCGTTCGCACCGTCAAGGAGCGCCGCCGTCCGGACGGCTCGTACATCCGCTTCGACGAGAACGCCGCCGTCATTCTGAAGAACGACGGCGACCCTCGCGGCACCCGTATCTTCGGCCCGGTGGGCCGTGAGCTGCGCGAGAAGAAGTTCATGAAGATCATCTCGCTCGCGCCGGAGGTGCTGTAGGCATGAAGATCAAGAAGGGCGACCTGGTTCAGGTCATCACCGGCAAGGACAAGGGCAAGCAGGGCAAGGTCATCGTGGCCTACCCCCGCCAGGACCGCGTCCTCGTCGAAGGTGTCAACCGGGTCAAGAAGCACACCAAGGCCGGCCAGACGGCCCGCGGTTCGCAGACCGGCGGCATCGTCACCACCGAGGCCCCCATCCACGTCAGCAATGTTCAGCTCGTCGTGGAGAAGGACGGCAAGAAGGTCGTCACCCGCGTCGGCTACCGCTTTGACGACGAGGGCAACAAGATCCGCGTTGCCAAGCGGACCGGTGAGGACATCTGATGACTGCGACCACTACCGCGCCGCGTCTGAAGCTGCGCTACCGCGAGCAGATCGCCGGCAAGCTGCGTGAGGAGTTCTCGTACGAGAACGTCATGCAGATCCCCGGCCTCGTCAAGATCGTGGTCAACATGGGTGTGGGCGACGCCGCCCGCGACTCCAAGCTGATCGAGGGTGCCATCAAGGACCTCACCACGATCACCGGCCAGAAGCCGTCCGTCACCAAGGCCCGGAAGTCCATCGCGCAGTTCAAGCTGCGCGAGGGGCAGCCGATCGGCTGCCACGTCACCCTCCGCGGTGACCGTATGTGGGAGTTCCTGGACCGTACGCTGTCGCTCGCGCTGCCGCGTATCCGTGACTTCCGCGGTCTGTCGCCCAAGCAGTTCGACGGCCGTGGCAACTACACCTTCGGTCTCACGGAGCAGGTCATGTTCCACGAGATCGACCAGGACAAGATCGACCGGGTCCGGGGCATGGACATCACCGTGGTCACCACGGCGACCAACGACGACGAGGGTCGTGCCCTCCTTCGTCACCTCGGCTTCCCGTTCAAGGAGAACTGACCGTGGCGAAGAAGGCTCTGATCGCTAAGGCCGCCCGCAAGCCGAAGTTCGGTGTGCGCGGTTACACCCGCTGCCAGCGCTGCGGCCGTCCCCACTCCGTCTACCGCAAGTTCGGCCTGTGCCGTGTGTGCCTTCGTGAGATGGCCCACCGCGGCGAGCTGCCGGGCGTCACCAAGAGCTCCTGGTAGTTCTTCCGCGGGGGAATCGCATTCCCCGTGAGGGAACCAACCAGAAGCTCTCGGTAAGCAATTGGCCGGCCGGAGCCCTGCCTCGCATGCCGTAGGCTTGTGGGGTTGGGCGCCTGCCGTCCATTCAGACTTACTACGCCGTAGGTCCCCGCACCGCACCCGTCCCGGTACTCACCGGGGAGAGGGATGGCGCATACAGGAAACCCCGGCGAGAGAGGCCGAAGGCCAATTCATGACCATGACTGATCCCATCGCAGACATGCTCACGCGTCTGCGCAACGCGAATTCGGCATACCACGACGAAGTCGTGATGCCGCACAGCAAGATCAAGTCGCATATCGCGGAGATCCTCCAGCAGGAGGGCTTCATCACCGGCTGGAAGGTCGAGGACGCCGAGGTCGGCAAGAACCTCGTCCTGGAGCTGAAGTTCGGCCCGAACCGCGAGCGTTCGATCGCCGGCATCAAGCGCATCTCCAAGCCGGGTCTGCGTGTGTACGCGAAGTCCACCAACCTGCCGAAGGTCCTGGGCGGCCTGGGCGTGGCGATCATCTCCACGTCCCACGGTCTCCTGACCGGCCAGCAGGCCAGCAAGAAGGGCGTGGGTGGGGAAGTCCTCGCCTACGTCTGGTAGTCGGGAACGGAGGAAAGGCTCATGTCGCGAATCGGCAAGCTCCCCATCCAGGTTCCCGCTGGTGTGGACGTCACCATCGATGGCCGTACGGTCGCCGTGAAGGGTCCCAAGGGCACCCTCTCGCACACCGTCGCAGCGCCGATCGAGGTCACCAAGGGCGAGGACGGCATCCTCACGGTGTCGCGCCCCAACGACGAGCGTCAGAACAAGGCCCTGCACGGCCTGTCCCGCACGCTGGTGGCGAACATGATCACCGGCGTGACCCAGGGATACGTCAAGGCGCTCGAAATCAGCGGTGTCGGTTACCGCGTCCAGGCGAAGGGCTCCAATCTGGAGTTCGCCCTGGGCTACAGCCACCCGATCCTCATCGAGGCGCCCGAAGGCATCACCTTCAAGGTCGAGTCGCCCACGAAGTTCTCCGTCGAGGGCATCGACAAGCAGAAGGTCGGCGAGGTCGCGGCGAACATCCGCAAGCTGCGGAAGCCCGACCCGTACAAGGCCAAGGGCGTCAAGTACGCCGGCGAGGTCATCCGCCGCAAGGTCGGAAAGGCTGGTAAGTAAGCCATGGCATACGGTGTGAAGATCGCCAAGGGCAAGGCCTACAAGGCCGCTGCCATCAAGCGCCGCCACATCCGCGTCCGCAAGAAGGTCTCGGGCACGCAGGAGCGCCCGCGCCTCGTCGTGACGCGTTCCAACCGCCACATGGTGGCCCAGGTCATCGACGACATCGCGGGCCACACGCTCGCGTCGGCGTCGACCCTGGACGCCTCGATCCGTGGCACCGAGGGCGACAAGAGCACCCTGGCCAAGCAGGTCGGGTCGCTGGTCGCCGAGCGTGCCAAGGCGGCCGGTATCGAGGCCGTCGTGTTCGACCGTGGTGGCAACCAGTACGCCGGGCGGATCGCCGCTCTGGCCGACGCCGCCCGCGAGGCCGGGCTGAAGTTCTAGGCCCCGGTTCCGGAGCTAGCGGACGTAACAGAGAGAGGTAGATCCAATGGCTGGACCCCAGCGCCGCGGGAGCGGTGCCGGTGGCGGCGAGCGGCGGGACCGGAAGGGCCGTGACGGCGGTTCGGCGGCCGCCGAGAAGACCGCGTACGTCGAGCGTGTCGTCGCGATCAACCGTGTCGCCAAGGTCGTGAAGGGTGGTCGTCGCTTCAGCTTCACCGCGCTGGTCGTGGTGGGCGACGGTGACGGCACCGTGGGTGTCGGTTACGGCAAGGCCAAGGAGGTGCCGGCCGCCATCGCCAAGGGCGTTGAGGAGGCCAAGAAGCACTTCTTCAAGGTCCCCCGTATCCAGGGCACCATCCCGCACCCGATCCAGGGCGAGAAGGCCGCGGGCGTCGTTCTGCTCAAGCCGGCTTCCCCCGGTACCGGCGTGATCGCCGGCGGCCCGGTGCGTGCCGTGCTGGAGTGCGCGGGCGTGCACGACATCCTGTCGAAGTCGCTCGGCTCGGACAACGCGATCAACATCGTGCACGCGACGGTGGAGGCCCTCCAGGGCCTCCAGCGCCCCGAGGAGATCGCGGCCCGCCGCGGTCTGCCCCTCGAGGACGTCGCCCCCGCGGCCCTGCTGCGGGCACGTGCGGGAGCGGGTGCGTAATGGCCCGTCTCAGGATCACGCAGACGAAGTCGTACATCGGCAGCAAGCAGAACCACCGCGACACCCTGCGCTCGCTCGGGCTCAAGCGCCTGCACGACGTGGTTGTCAAGGAGGACCGTCCCGAGTTCCGCGGCATGGTGCGCACCGTCCGCCACCTCGTGACGGTTGAGGAGGTCGACTGACATGGCGGAGAGCAACCCGCTGAAGGTCCACAACCTCCGTCCTGCCCCCGGCGCCAAGACCGCGAAGACCCGTGTGGGCCGTGGTGAGGCGTCGAAGGGCAAGACCGCGGGTCGTGGCACCAAGGGCACCAAGGCCCGTTACCAGGTTCCGGAGCGCTTCGAGGGTGGCCAGATGCCCCTCCACATGCGGCTCCCGAAGCTCAAGGGCTTCAAGAACCCGTTCCGCACCGAGTACCAGGTGGTGAACCTGGAGAAGCTCGCGGTCCTCTACCCCGAGGGCGGCGAGGTCACGGTGGCCGATCTGGTCTCCAAGGGCGCGGTACGCAAGAACAGCCCTGTCAAGGTCCTCGGCCAGGGCGAGATCTCCGTGGCACTCACGGTGACGGTGGACGCCGTCTCCGGGTCCGCCAAGGAGAAGATCGCCGCCGCGGGCGGCACCGTCACCGAGTCCGTCTGAGGCGGATCGATGGCTTGAACACCCGACCGGGGATGTCTCTCACACGAGGCATCCCCGGTTGGTCGTTCCTAGGGGGGCACAGTCGCCGGTAAGGTGGCGTGCATTGTTGCTTGTTCCTTATCCGTCGATCCTCAAGACCGTCACCCTTGACGCAGTAGCGCGGGGGTCGCAGGAGGCACCGTGCTCACCGCGTTCGCCCGGGCGTTCAAGACGCCCGACCTGCGCAAGAAGCTGCTCTTCACGCTCGGCATCATCGTGCTGTACCGGCTCGGGGCGCACATCCCCGTACCAGGTGTCAGCTACGAGAATGTCCAGACCTGTGTCGACGCGGCCCAGAAGGGCAATAACAGCCTGTTCGGCCTGGTGAACATGTTCAGCGGCGGAGCGCTGCTGCAGATCACGATCTTCGCGCTCGGCATCATGCCGTACATCACCGCGAGCATCATCCTCCAGCTCCTGACCGTGGTCATCCCCAGGCTGGAGGCCCTCAAGAAGGAGGGGCAGTCCGGCCAGGCCAAGATCACTCAGTACACCCGCTATCTGACCGTCGCCCTCGCCGTGCTCCAGGGCACCGGCCTGGTCGCCACCGCCCGCAGCGGCGCGCTCTTCAGCGGCTGCCCGGTCGCCTCGGAGATCGTGCCCGACCAGTCGATCTTCGTCACCGTCACCATGGTGATCACCATGACCGCGGGCACCGCGGCCGTGATGTGGCTCGGCGAGCTGATCACCGACCGCGGTATCGGCAACGGCATGTCCATCCTGATGTTCATCTCGATCGCGGCCGGTTTCCCGGGCGCGCTCTGGGCCATCAAGCAGAGCGGCACGCTGGCCAAGGGCTGGATCGAGTTCGGTACGGTCATCCTGATCGGCTTCGTCATGGTGGGCCTGGTCGTCTTCGTCGAGCAGGCACAGCGCCGTATCCCCGTGCAGTACGCGAAGCGCATGATCGGCCGGCGGTCGTACGGCGGTACGTCGACATACATCCCGCTCAAGGTCAACCAGGCGGGTGTGATCCCGGTCATCTTCGCGTCGTCGCTGCTCTACATCCCGGCGCTGGTCGCGCAGTTCTCCAGCTCGAACGCGGGCTGGAAGACCTGGATCGAGGCGCACTTCGTCAAGGGTGACCACCCGTACTACATCGTGACGTACTTCCTGCTGATCGTGTTCTTTGCCTTCTTCTACGTGGCGATCTCCTTCAACCCCGAAGAAGTCGCGGACAACATGAAGAAGTATGGTGGGTTCATCCCGGGTATCCGGGCAGGTCGCCCGACAGCCGAGTATCTGAGCTACGTGCTCAACAGGATCACTTGGCCGGGCTCGCTGTACCTGGGTCTGATCGCTCTTGTACCGACGATGGCGTTGGCGGGCTTCGGAGGCGCGAACCAGAACTTCCCGTTCGGCGGGACAAGCATCCTGATCATCGTGGGTGTGGGTCTGGAGACCGTGAAGCAGATCGAGAGCCAGCTTCAGCAGCGCAACTACGAAGGGTTCCTCCGCTGATGCGAATCGTCCTCGTCGGACCGCCCGGTGCCGGCAAGGGAACGCAGGCTGCGTACCTTGCCAAGAACCTCTCGGTACCGCACATCTCCACGGGCGACCTCTTCCGGGCCAACATCAGCCAGGGCACCGAGCTGGGCAAGCAGGCGAAGGCGTACATGGACGCCGGGAACCTGGTGCCCGACGAGGTGACCATCGCGATGGCTCTGGACCGGATGGCCCAGCAGGACGCCGTGAACGGCTTCCTGCTGGACGGTTTCCCGCGGAATGTGTCGCAGGCGGAGGCGCTGGACGAGGCGCTCAAGCGCGAGGGTCTGAAGCTGGACGCGGTGCTGGACCTGGAGGTCCCCGAGGACGAGGTCGTACGGCGGATCGCCGGCCGGCGGATCTGCCGCAACGACAGCGCGCATGTGTTTCACGTGACGTACAGCCCGCCGCAGAAGGAGGGCGTCTGTGACCACTGCGGAGGCGAGCTGTACCAGCGGGACGACGACTCCGAGGAGACGGTACGGACCCGGCTGGAGGTCTATCACACCCAGACGGAGCCGATCATCGACCACTACCGGGCCCAGGGCCTGGTGGTGACGATCTCCGCGCTCGGCAAGGTCACCGAGGTGACCGAGCGTGCGATGGAGGCGCTCCAGAAGGACCGGGCCGCACAGGCCTGACCGAGCAAGGCAAGCCGGCTTACGGCCGTGGCGTCCCCCGGGCACCACGGCCGTAGTGTTGAGCGGGTACGGGGGCGCGGCTCCCGCGTTCGACGGGTCACGACGAGTCCGGGCACCGGGCGGAAGGCAGAACGATGGTGGAGATCAAGACTCCCGAGCAGATCGCGAAGATGCGCGAGGCGGGACTGGTCGTCGCCGCCGTGCACGCGGCCACCCGCGAGGCCGCGGTGCCGGGTGCCACCACCAGGGATCTGGACGAGGTCGCGCGCAAGGTGCTGTCCGAGCACGGCGCCAAGTCGAACTTCCTGGGGTACGGCGGATTCCCCGCGACCATCTGCACCTCGGTCAACGAGGTCGTCGTCCATGGCATCCCGGACGACAGGACCGTGCTCAAGGACGGCGACATCATCTCCGTCGACGCCGGCGCGATCATCGACGGCTGGCACGGCGACGCGGCCTTCACCGCCTTCGTGGGCTCGGGTCACGCTCCGGAGCTGGTCGAGCTGTCCCGGGTGACCGAGGAGTCGATGTGGGCCGGGATCGCCGCGATGAAGAACGGCGGCCGGCTGGTGGACGTGTCCCGGGCGATCGAGACGTACGTCCGGCGCCAGCCGCGCCCCGGCGGCGGCAAGTACGGGATCATCGAGGACTACGGCGGGCACGGCATCGGCTCGCAGATGCACATGGACCCGCATCTGCTGAACTACGTCTCGCGCAAGCGCGGCAAGGGCCCCCGGCTGGTCCCCGGTTTCTGTCTGGCGATCGAGCCCATGGTCTCGCTGGGCACGCCCCGTACGGAGGTGCTCGCCGACGAGTGGACGGTGATCACGACGGACGGCACCTGGGCCTCACACTGGGAGCACTCGGTGGCGCTCACCGAACAGGGCCCGCTGGTGCTGACGGCGCCCGACGGCGGCCGGGCCAAGCTGGCGGAGCTGGGTGTGACGGCGGCGCCGGACCCCCTCGCCTGAGGCCCGGCCCGCCAGGTTCCGCTTAAGGATCTCGTGGGCTGGGCAAACTTCACGGATTCGTCTTTCCGGGTGTGCTGCCGTAGACTGACGCGTCGGCTCTTGTGTACCCGTGTGTCCGTATGCCGTTGTTGAGTGTTACGGCTGTTACGGCTTCGCGGCTGCCGGAGTTGATCAAGGTAGCCGATTCGAAGGGCGAAGCGTGGCCAAGAAGCAAGGTGCCATCGAAATTGAGGGCACCGTGATCGAGTCCCTCCCGAACGCCATGTTCAAGGTGGAGCTCCAGAACGGTCACAAGGTCCTCGCGCACATCAGCGGCAAGATGCGGATGCACTACATCCGGATCCTCCCCGATGACCGGGTCGTGGTGGAGCTGTCTCCCTACGACCTGACGCGTGGCCGGATCGTCTACCGATACAAGTAGATCTTGCTGATCACCCCTTCCCGGGGGTGTTGGCACTGACCCGGAGAACCTCAATCCCATGAAGGTCAAGCCGAGCGTCAAGAAGATCTGCGACAAGTGCAAGGTGATCCGCCGTCACGGCCGGGTCATGGTCATCTGCGACAACCTGCGCCACAAGCAGCGCCAGGGCTGACGCACGACCGCCTGCCTCTCGCAGTACTTCGCGCGACGCGAGCACATCGCAATTACGCAGTGTCCGGTTCCCGTACGAGGGGACCGACACCTCCGGCGGAGGCCGGGGACCCGGACCGTACCGAGCCCGGGACAGTCACTGCGGAAGACCTCCGAACATCAACAGGAGCCATGAATGGCACGCCTCGCAGGCGTTGACCTTCCGCGCGAGAAGCGCGTCGAGGTCGCCCTCACCTACGTCTTCGGTATCGGGCGCACCCGGTCCAAGGAGACGCTCGCCGCCACCGGCGTCGACCCGAATGTCCGCGTCCGCGACCTCGCCGAGGAAGACCTCGTCAAGATCCGCGAGTATGTCGACGCCAACCTCAAGACCGAGGGTGACCTCCGTCGCGAGATCGCCGCCGACATCCGCCGCAAGGTGGAGATCGGCTGCTACCAGGGTCTGCGCCACCGCCGTGGCCTGCCGGTGCACGGCCAGCGCACCAGCACCAACGCCCGTACCCGCAAGGGCCCGCGTCGCGCCATCGCCGGCAAGAAGAAGCCGGGCAAGAAGTAGTCCTCAGCGGACGCTCATCAGCGGTCTTCGCTGTAGGACCGATCACCTCCTCGCAGGAAGTCAGAACATGCCTCCTAAGGGCCGACAGGGTGCAGCCAAGAAGGTGCGCCGCAAGGAAAAGAAGAACGTCGCTCATGGGCACGCCCACATCAAGAGCACGTTCAACAACACGATCGTCTCGATCACGGACCCCTCGGGCAATGTGATCTCCTGGGCCTCCGCCGGCCACGTCGGCTTCAAGGGCTCGCGCAAGTCCACCCCCTTCGCCGCGCAGATGGCCGCCGAGTCGGCCGCCCGCCGCGCGCAGGAGCACGGCATGCGCAAGGTCGACGTCTTTGTGAAGGGTCCCGGCTCCGGCCGTGAGACCGCGATCCGCTCGCTCCAGGCCACCGGCCTGGAGGTGGGTTCGATCCAGGACGTCACCCCCACCCCGCACAACGGCTGCCGCCCGCCGAAGCGGAGGCGCGTCTGACCTTGGATGCGGTTGGCCGCATCTGAGGCTGATGTGCGGTATGGGCGGCTCGGCGCTTTCGTGCCGTGCCGCCCGTACTCTTGAACGGAGCAGTACCGAAGGACGTCAAATAGCGGGCGTCCCCAACTGAAGGATTCACGCATGCTTATCGCTCAGCGTCCGTCGCTGACCGAAGAGGTCGTCGACGAATACCGTTCGCGGTTCGTCATCGAGCCGCTGGAGCCGGGCTTCGGCTACACGCTCGGAAACTCGCTCCGCCGTACGCTCCTCTCCTCGATCCCGGGCGCCGCTGTCACCAGCATCCGGATCGACGGGGTCCTGCACGAGTTCACCACCGTGCCGGGCGTCAAGGAGGACGTCACCGACCTCATCCTCAACATCAAGCAGCTCGTCGTCTCCTCGGAGCACGACGAGCCGGTCGTGATGTACCTGCGCAAGCAGGGTCCCGGCCTGGTCACCGCCGCCGACATCGCCCCGCCGGCCGGTGTCGAGGTCCACAACCCGGATCTCGTCCTGGCGACGCTGAACGGCAAGGGCAAGCTGGAGATGGAGCTGACGGTCGAGCGTGGCCGCGGTTATGTCTCCGCCGTGCAGAACAAGCAGGTGGGCCAGGAGATCGGGCGTATCCCGGTCGACTCGATCTACTCGCCGGTGCTCAAGGTCACGTACAAGGTCGAGGCGACCCGTGTCGAGCAGCGCACCGACTTCGACAAGCTGATCGTCGATGTCGAGACCAAGCAGGCCATGCGGCCGCGTGACGCCATGGCGTCCGCGGGCAAGACCCTGGTCGAGCTGTTCGGCCTGGCGCGCGAGCTGAACATCGACGCCGAGGGCATCGACATGGGCCCGTCGCCGACGGACGCCGCGCTCGCCGCGGATCTGGCCCTGCCGATCGAGGAGCTGGAGCTGACCGTCCGGTCGTACAACTGCCTCAAGCGCGAGGGCATCCACTCCGTGGGTGAGCTGGTGGCGCGCTCCGAGGCGGATCTGCTGGACATCCGCAACTTCGGCGCGAAGTCGATCGACGAGGTCAAGGCGAAGCTGGCGGGCATGGGACTGGCGCTCAAGGACAGCCCGCCCGGATTCGACCCGACGGCCGCGGCGGACGCGTTCGGCGCGGACGACGACGCGGATGCGGGCTTTGTGGAGACCGAGCAGTACTGAGCGGCCCCGGGCCCGGGGCTGGGGCTTTGTCCTCAATCGCCGGACGGGCTTGATTTCGTCGCTTGATTTTGCCGTGGGGCGGCCGCTTCACGGGAACTGACACCGGTACCTGATACGGCCGGTGCAGACACTAGGAGAAACACCATGCCGAAGCCCGCCAAGGGCGCCCGTCTGGGCGGCAGCGCCGCGCACGAGAAGCTGCTTCTCGCGAACCTCGCGAAGTCGCTCTTCGAGCACGGCCGCATCACCACGACCGAGGCCAAGGCCCGCCGCCTGCGTCCGGTCGCGGAGCGCTTCATCACCAAGGCGAAGAAGGGCGACATCCACAACCGTCGCCTGGTGCTCCGTTCGATCACGGACAAGGGCATCGTGCACACGCTCTTCACCGAGATCGCGCCGCGGTACGAGAACCGCCCCGGTGGTTACACCCGTATCACCAAGATCGGCAACCGTCGTGGCGACAACGCGCCGATGGCGGTCATCGAGCTGGTCGAGGCCCTGACCGTGGCGCAGCAGGCGACCGGTGAGGCCGAGGCCGCCACCAAGCGCGCGGTCAAGGAGGACGCCCTCAAGAAGGACGAGGCTCCGGCCGAGGCCGTCGAGGACGCCAAGCCGGCCGAGGCCGAGGCCGACGGGGCCGAGTCCAAGGACGCCTGAGCGTACGGACGACGCTGACGGACGGGTCCGCTCCCCGCGGTGGGGGCGGGCCCGTTCCGCTGTGAAGGGGAAGCAAGCAGGTGAGTGAGGACATCGAGGGACCGGAGCCCGGCTTCGTACGGGTGCGGCTGGACCTCTCGTACGACGGCAAGGACTTCTCCGGCTGGGCGAAACAGACCGGCCGGCGCACCGTCCAGGGGGAGATCGAGGACGCGCTGCGTACGGTGACCCGCTCCTCGCGTACGTACGAGCTGACCGTGGCCGGGCGTACGGACGCGGGCGTCCACGCGCGCGGGCAGGTCGCGCATGTCGATCTGCCGGAGTCCGTGTGGGCCGAGCACCGGGAGAGGCTGCTGCGGCGGCTGGCGGGGCGGCTGGGCCATGATGTCCGGGTCTGGGAGGTCGCCGAGGCACCGGCGGGGTTCAACGCCCGCTTCTCAGCGCTCTGGCGGCGGTACGCGTACCGGGTGGTGGATCACCCCGGCGGTGTCGATCCGCTGCTGCGGGGTCATGTGCTGTGGCACGACTGGCCGTTGGACGTGGCGGCGATGAACGCGGCGTCGGCCGGGCTGCTCGGCGAGCACGACTTCGCGGCGTACTGCAAGCGGCGCGAGGGCGCCACGACCATCCGTACGCTCCAGCGGCTGGAGTGGGCGCGGGACGCGCACGGGGTGATCACCGCGACCGTACGGGCCGATGCCTTCTGCCACAACATGGTGCGGTCGCTGGTGGGCGCGCTGCTGTTCGTGGGCGACGAGCACCGGCCGGTGGAGTGGCCGGCGAAGGTGCTGGCGGCGGGGGTGCGGGACTCGGCGGTCCATGTCGTACGGCCGCACGGGCTGACGCTGGAGGAAGTCGGCTATCCCGAGGACGCGTTGCTGGCCTCCCGCAACCGGGAGGCGCGCAACAAGCGGACGCTGGGCGGCAGTTCTTTCTGCTGCTAAAGCGTGTTTCGTAAAGCCTGGCCGGCGGATCGGACCTGCCGGTGCCGGTGCCGGTCGCGGGACGGTTCAGGGGCGGCGCAGGCGCCGGGCCACTCGCCGCAGCAGCCCCGGCTTCGGCTGCGCGGGCTCGGGCGGCTTCGGCGCCTTGGGGACCGCCACCCGCAGCGAGAGATCGGTCTGGGGATTGGTCCAGTACGGCGTGATCCGGCGGTCCGGCGCGGTGGGGTGCGGTACGGGCGCGAGCCGCTCGGGGACGCCGGGGCCGCGCAGCGCGCCGAGCCGGGCGGTCTTGGTCCAGCCGAGCGCGGTGAACCGTACGTACAGGTCCCAGACGCCGTCGCCGAGCGGTGCCCCGTCCACGGCGGTGGCGGGATCGAGGAGCGCGGTCCCTGCGACACTCAGCGCGCCGTCCTCGTGGCGGACGGTGATGTCGGTGGGCAGGCGGTGTTCGGCGCCGCCCGCGCGCTCGCGCAGCACGAGGACAGCGGTGGCCTTGCCGGGTGCGGCCCCGCCGGTGAGCGGCTCGTGGGCGAAACGCTCCAGCAGGGCGGGGGAGAGGCCGGCCGGGCTGAGGGCCGGTTCGCCTCCGCCTGTGGTGGTGAGACCCAAGAGGCCCTCCGCGGCGAGCAGCTCGGCGGTGAAGGCGACCCGGAGCGCGCCTCCCTCGTCCCAGGACAGCGCGTCCAGACGGGCCCGGCAGGCGACCGAGGCGTCCCAGCGGGCGAGCTCCGTCAGCTCCTCGGGGCGGTCGTCGGTGATCAGCCCGACGGCCAGCCGGCGCGCGAGGGGCAGCCCCGCCACGGCCGTGGGCGAGACGCGGTGCACGACGACCTTGCGGATCTCGTAGAACAGCTCGCGCCGGGCGTTGTCGTCCAGATCGAGCAGCCGCTTGCCGCTCAGCCGGTCCAGGATCTCCACCCGCAGCCAGCGCCGGTGCAGCCGGTCCCGCGCCGCGCCGGGCCCGGTGAGCGCGTCGACCCTCTCCATAAGCCCGCCCAGCGCGCCGTAGAACGCGCCGGGCGGTACGGGCATGCCGTCGGCGCGGGGCGGCCCGTACTGGTAGCAGACACGGCTCCCGAGGACTGCCGTACGCCCCGCCCGCAGCGTCGCCTCGGCCGTGAACGCCTGCCCCGCCAGTGGGCGGCCCTCGGGGAAGCGGAGGCCGTGCCGGGTGAGGAAGGCGCGGTCGAAGAGCTTGTCGGGGGTCAGGCTGTCGGCCAGCGGGTCCTTCGCGAGCGTGGCGCGTGGGCGGTCCCGTACGAACAGCTCGCGCGGCACCGGGCGGCCCTTGCCGGCGGGCTTCCCGGCGACGATGTCGGCGTCGTGCTCGATGCCGTACGCGTACATGCGCTCCAGGGCGTCGGCGGTCAGACGGTCACCCGGCTCCATGAACAGGACGTACGAGCCGGTGGCGGTGTCGGCTCCGGCGTTGCGCGGTTCCGTGCCGGGCGGGGCCGCGTCCACCGGGATCACCTCGATGTCCCGGGCGGGCAGGGTCTGGGCGGTCAGCGAGGCGAGCGTGGACGCGACGGCTTCCGGGTCGGCCCCGGCGGTGGGGACGACGACGCTGACCTTGGGCGGCCGGGGGCCGGGCGCCGCGTCGGTGGCGCGTACGGTCAGGGCCAGCCCCTCGCCGTCCAGCGCGGCGGCGATCTCATGGCCGGTCCCATGGCCGCCCAGGATCTCCGGCGCGGGCAGGCCGATGCCGCCGGGCGCGGTGCTCTCGCCGGCCCGCGCGTACCGGTCGAACCCGGCGCCCATGAGCCGGATCCGTACCTCCCACACGCCCTCGCCCAGCGGAGCGCCGCCCGCCCCGCGCAGCGGGTCGACGGCGAAGGTGCCGGTCACGACGGGCCGTACCAGCACGGTTCCGTCGTCTCCGTCGTCGCCCGGTTCTTCTTCGAGCACCAGAGAGGTCTCGCACGGCACGACCCACACATGCGCGCTCTCCGTATGCTGCAGCAGCACATCCGCCCGGAAGCTCTTCAGTTCACCGGTCACCTCGACGGGCTCGGTGAGGATCCCGTCGGTCAGGGCGGGAGCGAGGAAGTACCGCTCGCCGCGCCGCGCCAGCAGCAGCCCCGTGCCGTCGGGGCCGCCCTCGAAACGGGCGCTGAAGGCGGCCTTGAACCGGTCGCGGTTCCATCGCGGCTCCGCGACCGCGCAGCGGGCCACCAGATCCGCCTGGCGGCGCGTGAACTCGGTCAGCTCCGCCGGTCTGTCCCGCCGGAGCAGCTCCGATCTGGTGCGCGGTACGGCGGCCAGCCCCCGGTGCACCCCGTCCGTCATGAACTCCTCGGCCAGTTCGCGCACCACCTCGTACGGATCGTCGCGGAACGGCGGGTCGATCAGCAGACCGCTCGGCGGCACCCCCAGCCGGTGCAGCATCTCCACCCGGTAGAAGCGGCGCAGCAGCCGGTCGCGCCGCGCTCCCGGCTCGGTGCCCTCGACGACGGTCGCCATGATCTGGCGGAGATTCCCGTAGTACCACCGCGGGTCCATCGCCGAGGTGCCCGCGTTCTCGGCGTCCTCGCGTGCCCAGTACGAGTAACAGACGTAGTCGCCGAGTACGGAGACGACGGACGCCTTGAGATAGGCGCGGACCATGAAGAGCTGGTCCTCCAGGATCCAGGGCCCCTCGGGGTGCACGATGCCGTGCTCGCGCAGGAACGCCGTACGGAACATCTTGTGCGGGGTGAGGCTGTCGATGAGCGGCGCGTCCCACACCGTGCAGCTCTCGCGGGTGCGGCTCATCAGGCCGTACGGCACGCCCCTGCTGCGGAAGTTGCTGGCGACCTTGCCGATCACGATGTCCGAGCCGTTGCGGTGCGCCATTCCGTACAGCCGCTCCAGCGCCTCGGGCGTCAGCCGGTCGTCGTGGTCGGCGAACTGGACGTACGTACCGTTCGCCTGCTCCACACCGACATTGCGGGGCTTGCCGGGCCAGCCCGAGTTGGGGATGCGGGTCATACGGAAGTGGGGGTGCTCGGCGGTGAGCGCCGCCAGCCGGTCGGGCGTGCCGTCGGTCGAACCGTCGTCGACGAAGAGCACCTCGAACTCGGAACCGGGCAGTGTCTGCCGGAGCATCGAGTCGACCAGCGGCTCGATATGGCTGCCCGAGTTGTACGTCGGGACCACCACCGTGACTTTGACCGTCATCCGCCCCACACCTTCGTGTCGCTCACCGTTTCTCTACGTGCCGCACAGACTTTACGCGGGCCGGCACCACGGCCCCGCAGTCGATCCGGAGGCCGGAGGGCAGTTCGTTGCCCGCGCCGATCCGTGCGCAGTCCCCGACGACCACCGCGTCCAGGCTGCTGTCCGCGCCGACCGCGGCCCGCCGGCCGATCACACTGCGCCGGACCAGGGCCCCGGCCGCGATCCTGGCGCCCGGCAGCACGACGCTGCCCTCGACCACCGAACCTTCGGCGATCTCCGCCCCTTCGCCGATCACGGTCCCGCCGGCCAGCGCCGCCCGCGGATGCACCCGCGCGCCGGGCAGGACGAGGGCCTCGCCGGCCGGTCCCGGCAGCGCGGGGGAGTGCACGATCCCGCGTACGAGATCGGCGGAGCCCTGGACGAAGGCAGCCGGGGTGCCCAGGTCGAGCCAGTACGTGTCGTCCACCACGCCCCGGACGGGGATGCCCGAGGCCAGCAGCCCGGGGAAGGTCTCGCGCTCCACGGACACCGCCCGGCCCGCCGGGATCCGGTCGATGACGGAGCGGGTGAAGACATAACAGCCCGCGTTGATCTGGTCGGTGACGATCTGTTCGGGCGACTCGGGCTTCTCCAGGAAGGCCAGCACCCGCCCGTCCGGGTCGGTCGGCACCAAGCCGAAGGCGCGCGGATCGGGCACCTGTGTCAGATGCAGCGTGACCGCCGCGCCGGACGCGCGGTGGCCCTCGCGCAGGGCGGCGATGTCCAGTCCGGAGAGGATGTCCCCGTTGAACACCAGCACCGGTTCCTCGGGCCCGCCGCGCAGCCGCCGGGCCGCGTTGCGGATCGCGCCGCCGGTGCCCAGCGGCTCGGCCTCGGTCTCGTACTCCAGGCACAGTCCGAACCGGGCGCCGTCGCCGAAGTACGGTTCGAACAGCTCGGCGAGGTACGAGGTGGCGAAGACGACCCGGGTGATCCCGGCCGCCGCCGCGCGCGCGAGCTGATGGGCGAGGAACGGGACGCCGGCCACGGGAAGCAGCGGCTTGGGAGTGTGGCTGGTCAGCGGCCGGAGCCGGCTTCCCCGGCCACCGACGAGAAGGATCGCCTCGGTCATACGGTGTGCTCCGCCTTCCCCCGCGGGACGGGGCGGAACAGACGGGCGCGGCCGGGCACGCCTCCTCGCGCGTCCGGCCCGGCTCCGGGTCCCCCCCAACGCCTTCATTGGCCCGTCGGCCGCCAGGCCGTGTCCGACACGGCCCGGGCACCCCCCGGTACCCGTTCTGCGGAGGCCGACAGAAGCCACATCGTGGCACATGTGGGCGGTTCGCGAAGGCCGAATGCGAAGATACGCGCGATTAGGGCCTGTTGTGTGTGATGTCTGTGCCGGGTGTCTTGCACCGGGTGCGTTGTGCCGGGTTTCTTCTGCGGTTTCCCTGCCGGGCGGTGCGGGGATCGTGCGGCGGGGCGTCAGGTCGCGGGGGCCGTGGCCGCCGCGGAGGCCTGGGCGCGGCCCCGGCCGAGGATCTGCCGGAAGGTGAACTCGGCTATGTCGTCACCGGTGGTGTACACGTTCTTGTCCGACTCGGTGACGTCCTTGCCGCTGGTGAAGCCGCCGACGGTGAAGTACGCGTACCGGCCTATGGAGTTGGTGACCTTGCGGCAGACCGAGGGGGCCCGGCAGAAGACCGGGACGCCGTCCCCGGAGAGCGAGGCGATACCGTCCTCCGCCTCCTCCTTGGCCTTCAGCGCCTGCGCCTCCTTCTCGAAGACCGCGACACCGACGGTCACCGCCACCCCGTCCTTGCTGTAGGTGGCGCGTATGACCTGGTCGCAGCCGTTCGAGGCGAGGATGGAGCCGAGCGCGCCCTGCGCGGCGGCGGCGCAGTTGGTCGTACGGGCCGTCGCGCCCTTCTGGTAGACGCGGTCGCCCATCGTCAACTTGCCGCCGGGGAACAGGGTTTCCGCGCTCAGCGGCGCCCTGTCCTTGTCGGCGCTGGCGATGAAGTCCTGCGGGTCCGGCGGGGGCAGCGGATCGACCGAGGAGAAGGTCGGCTCCGGCGCCGCGCTCTCGCTCGGCAGCTCGGGGGCGGTGGGCAGCTCGGTGGCGGCGCTGTCCGAGGCCCGGTCGTCGCCGCGGTTCATGGAGACGACCGCGGTTGCCACGATTGCGCCGACCGCGGCGGTCGCCAGCACCCCGCCGCCGATCATCAGCCAGCGCTTGCGGCGGGCCCGGGCGGCCGATGCGTCCGCCAGCGCCGCCCAGTCCGGTGTCTGCGTTCCGTACGGGTCCTGTCCGGGGCCGCCCCAGGGTCCCCCCTGCCCAAAGCTCATGCCGCGCAGTTTAAGGCCGCCCGCGCGGGTGTTGTGCCCCGGAGCGGGAACAGCTCGCGGGGAAGGAGCACAGGCGAAAACGCGGACCGGGCCGAACGGTCACGAACCGGAAAACGATTGGGCCCAGGGGCCCGCTGCCCCGACAATGCGCACCATGGGACATCTTGAGGCCGCGCACCTGGAGTACTACCTCCCCGACGGACGGGTGCTGCTCGGCGACGCCTCGTTCCGGGTCGGGGAGGGCGCCGTCGTCGCCCTCGTCGGCGCCAACGGCGCGGGCAAGACGACACTGCTCCGGCTGATCGCGGGGGAGCTGGAGCCGCACGGCGGCACGGTCACGGTCAGCGGCGGGCTGGGCGTGATGTCGCAGTTCGTGGGCTCGGTGCGCGATGAGCGTACGGTCCGTGACCTGCTGGTCTCGGTCGCGCAGCCACGGATCAGGGAGGCCGCGGCGGCCGTCGACGCGGCCGAGCACGCGATCATGACCGTGGACGACGAGGCCGCGCAGATGCGGTACGCGCAGGCGCTCAGTGACTGGGCGGAGGCCCGCGGCTACGAGGCCGAGACGGTCTGGGACATGTGCACCACGGCCGCGCTCGGCGTCCCGTACGAGAAGGCGCAGTGGCGCGAGCTGCGCACGCTGAGCGGCGGCGAGCAGAAACGGCTGGTGCTGGAGGCGCTGCTGCGCGGCCCCGACGAGGTGCTGCTTCTCGACGAGCCCGACAACTATCTGGACGTACCGGGCAAGCGCTGGCTGGAGGAACGCCTCAAGGAGACCCGTAAGACGGTCCTCTTCGTCTCCCACGACCGGGAGCTGCTGGCCAGGGCCGCCGAGAAGATCGTGAGCGTGGAGCCGGGTCCGGCCGGCTCGGACGTCTGGGTGCACGGCGGCGGCTTCGGCACGTACCACGAGGCACGCAAGGAGCGCTTCGCCCGCTTCGAGGAGCTGAAGCGGCGCTGGGACGAGGAGCACGCCCGGCTGAAGGCGCTGGTGCACCGGCTGCGGCAGCAGGCGGCGATCAGCCCGGACATGGCCTCGCGCTACCGGGCCATGCAGACGCGCTTCAAGAAGTTCGAGGACGCGGGGCCGCCGCCGGAGCCGCCGCGCGAGCAGGAGATCACGATGCGGCTGCGCGGCGGCCGGACCGGGGTACGGGCGCTGACCTGCGAGGGCCTGGAGCTGACCGGTCTGATGAAGCCGTTCTCGCTGGAGATCTACTACGGGGAGCGGGTCGCCGTCCTCGGGTCGAACGGCTCCGGAAAGTCCCACTTCCTGCGGCTGCTCGCCGGGCAGGACGTCCGGCACACGGGGGTGTGGAAACTGGGCGCCAGGGTCGTACCGGGACACTTCGCCCAGACCCATGCCCACCCGGAGCTGCTGGGGCGCACCCTGGTCGACATCCTGTGGACCGAGCACGCGAAGGACCGGGGCGGCGCGATGAGCGTGCTGCGCCGGTACGAGCTGGAGCGCCAGGGCGACCAGCCGTTCGAGAAGCTCTCCGGCGGGCAGCAGGCGCGCTTCCAGATCCTGCTGCTGGAGCTGGCGGGGACGACGGCGCTGCTGCTGGACGAGCCGACGGACAACCTGGACCTGGAGTCCGCGGAGGCCCTCCAGGAGGGACTTGAGGCGTACGACGGCACGGTCCTGGCGGTCACCCACGACCGCTGGTTCGCGCGGTCCTTCGACCGGTATCTGGTGTTCGGCTCGGACGGGGTGGTCCGTGAGACGCCGGAGCCGGTCTGGGACGAACGGAGGGTGGAGCGGGCGCGGTAGACGGGGCGGTGGGTGCGCCTGCGGCGGGCCTGTTCCCCACCCCGCCCCTTCCCGAAACCGGGGCGCACCCCGAGCCCCGGTCCTCAAACGCCGGAAGAAAACAAGCCCGTCCGGCGATTGAGGACCCGGGGG
>NZ_LATD01000298.1 GCF_000981895.1 Streptomyces odonnellii
CCCAGCCCCCAGCCCCCGCAGAGCGCTTCGTCCTGGAAGCGCCGCGGTCGCTCTCCGCACGCCGTCGCCGGGGCACCGGGTGACTTGCGCGGCCCCGCAGTGCGTGTCACCGCCGGGCCGGGCGGGGGCGCGATGTCTCATGGCCGCTGTGGTGCGTACCGAGCAACTCCGACGTCCGACCGTGGCCGCCCTCCGGATCCTCGGCGTCGCCGCCTTCTACTGCGTGGGCGGCTGGATCGGCCTGCACAAGGAAGTCCTGGAGGTCGGCGGCACCGCTCTCACACCGCTCTGGCCGTCCACGGGCATCGCCCTGACCGCTCTGCTGCTTCTGGGCGCCGGCGTCTGGCCGGGGATCGCCCTGGGCACCCTCGTCGGTTTCCTGCCGCTCGGCCCGGTGGGCGGGATCGAGATCGCGATCACGGTCGGGAACACCCTCGCGCCGCTCACCTCCCTGCTGCTTCTGCGGCGCGTGGGATTCCGTATCGAGCTGGACCGGCTGCGGGACGGGGTGGCGCTGGTCTTCCTCGGCGGACTGGCCGGAATGCTGGTCGCCGCGACCGTGCCGGTGGCGACGATATGGCTCCGCGGCGTCACGCTGCCGGACGGATTCTGGACGGCCTGGCTGGTGTGGTGGACCGGCGACGCCATGGGCGTCCTGCTCGTCACACCGTTCCTGCTCCTGCTGTGCCGGCTGCGGTGGCCCCCGCGCTTCCACCGGTGGGCCGAGGTGTCCGCGCTGGTGATCACCGCCGTGGTGATCACCTGGCTGGCCACCATGAGCACCTTCACGCTGTTCTTTCTCGTGTTCCCCGTGCTGATCTGGGCGGCGCTGCGCTTCCATCTCGCCGGAAGCGCTCCGTTCGCGCTCGCGGTCTCCCTCCGCGCGATCTGGGAGGCGGCCAATCCGGCGGGGGCGTTCGCCCATCAGACCCTGGTCGAGCGGATGATCACCCTTCAGGCGTTCAACGGCTCCCTGGCGCTGACCTCACTGCTGCTGACGGCGATCGTCACCGAGCAGAAGAACATCCACCAGAAGATCGAGGAGGCCTGCGACGAGCTGACCGAGGTGGTGGAGCAGCTCGTGCCCGGCCAGGGGACGAGGCTGCGGCCACGGCGCCAGCAGGCCGTGGAGGGCAGTGAGGGGAGTACGTGAGCACGGTACGCACGTGAAGGGCGCGCCCGGTGCGTACGTACGCCAGGGCCGGTGGCACACGTAAAGGGCGCCGCCGGTCGGCTGTCCGCGCCCGGCGCGCCCTACGGGACCCACGTGGGTCGGACGACCCGCGCGGGGTCAGACGTGCTGCTTGTGGGACTTGTCGAGGACCATGACCAGGCCCGCGATGATGCCGAAGATCACCAGCGGCGCCACCACATACAGGCCGAGCGTCTCGGCGATGCTCAGGCCGGGGCCCGGGTCGTCGCCGTCGTCCCGGCTCAGCGCGAGCGCCGGGGACGACAGGAGCAGCATCATCAGCGTCGTACCGGCCGCCAGGGCGCCGGCGCGCAGAGCGTTCTTCTTGTCCACCCCGCAAAAGTAGCGAACGGCTAGGACGGCCGCGCGGGCGGGGGTGCCGTACCCGGCCGGAACACCTCCATCAGGGCGTGCAGCCGGGGCGAGGCGGCCAGCTCCTCCAGGGCCACCGGGCGGCCCTCGGCGTCCGCGACGGGCAGGCGCCAGTTGGGGTACTGGTCCCAGGTGCCCGGCAGATTCTGCGGTCTGCGGTCGCCCACCGTGTCCGGCAGCCAGATCCCGACCAGCCGCGCCGGGGTGCGCAGCAGGAAGCGGTAGACGGCGCGGATGCGCTCCTCCTCGTCGTCGCCGGACAGCAGTCCCAGCCGGGTGAGCCGGCCGAGCCACTCCGCGAGCTCCGCCTGTGCCTCGGACCGCTCACGCTCCAGCGGTCCCGTGAGCAGGCCGAGCCGGTGGCGCAGCTCGACATGCTCACCGGTGAGCCGGGCCGCGGTGGACGGCAGATCATGGGTCGTGGCGGTGGCCAGGCATCCCGCGCGCCAGCGGTCCGGCGGCAGCGGCCCGCCCGTGCCGTCCCAGTCGCGCTCGAACCAGAGGACCGAGGTGCCGAACACCCCGCGCCGCTCCAGCGCCTCCCGTACCCCCGGCTCGACCGTGCCCAGGTCCTCGCCCATGACGGCGGCGCCCGCGCGGTGCGCCTCCAGGGCGAGGACCGCGAGCATCGCCTCCGCGTCGTACCGGACATACGTTCCCCGGGTGGGGTCCAGGCCCTCGGGCACCCACCAGAGCCGGAACAGGCCCATCACATGGTCGATCCGCAGCGCCCCGGCGTGCCGCAGCAGGCCCTGGAGCAGGCTTCGGTACGGGGCGTAGCCCGACGCGGCCAGCACATCGGGGCGCCAGGGCGGCAGCCCCCAGTCCTGGCCGCGCGGATTGAAGGCGTCCGGTGGGGCGCCCACGGACATGCCGGCGGCGAAGACGTCCTGCTGCGCCCAGGCGTCGGCGCCGTCGGGGTGCACGCCGACCGCGAGGTCGTGCACGATCCCGACGCCCATGCCCGCGTCCCGGGCCGCCCGGCCGGCCGCGGCGAGCTGTTCGTCGGTCAGCCAGGCCAGCCGGCAGTGGAAGTCGACCCGGTCGAGGAGCCGGCGCCGGGCCGCGGCCGTCTCGGCGGAGCGCGGATCGCGCAGCCCGGCGGGCCAGGAGCGCCACTGGGGGCCGTGCGCCTCGGCCAGCGCGTTCCAGGTGGCGTGGTCCTCCAGGGCCCGGCCGCGCTCGGCCAGGAAGTCGCAGTACTCGGCGCGGCGGCCGGGACCGAGCGGGACGGTGGCCAGGATCTCCAGGGCGGCCCGCTTGAGCTCCCACACCGCGTCCCGGTCGATCAGCGCGCCCTTGCCCGGATCCAGCACGGCGGCGCGCAGCGCGGCGGCCCGCTCGGCGAGCCGGTCGAGCCGGTCGCGGTCCTCGCCGTGGACGTACGCGTACTCCGGTACGGCCTCGATCCGCAGATGCACCGGATCGGGGAACCGGCGCGAGGAGGGGCGGTACGGCGAGGGGTCGGCCGGCACCTCGGGCACCCCGGCGTGCAGGGGGTTGATCTGTACGAACCCGGCGCCGAGGGCCCGGCCCGACCGGGCGGCCAGCTCGGCGAGGTCCCCGAGGTCGCCCATGCCCCAGGAGCGCCGGGAGAGCAGGGAGTAGAGCTGCACCAGGAAGCCGTACGCGCGGGCGGAGGGTTCCGGCACCCGGTCGGGGGCGACGACGAGCGCGGCCCGGTCCTCCCGGTGGCCGCCGACGGCTGCACGGCCCCGGGCGGCTCCACGGCCCGCGGCGGCGGGAGCGCGGACGGTCAGCCGGTGCACCCCGAGCGGGAGCCGGGCCCAGCCGGCGGCCGCGCCGGGCCCCGCGGGCAGCTCCACCGACCCGCCCTGCTCGGTCTCCACCCGGAGCACCGAGCCGTCCGGCAGCGCGGCGAGGGCGGGCGGCAGCAGGGGCGCGGTGCTCACGGGCGCGGTCACCGCGTCGTCCTCGGGTGCTTCCGGTGCGCCCCGGGCCGTCCACACCACCAGCGTCGGCGGCAGCAGGCGGCGCGCGGCGGCGGACTCGGCGCGCCTCAGCGCCTTGTCCACCGCCGCCGGGCTGGAGGCGTCGACACCCAGCGCGGCCAGCACCAGCACAACGGTCGAGTCGGGGACCGGGACACTGACGCCCGGCGACGGTGCGTACGAGGTGGCGACACCATGCAGTTCGGCGAGTCCGGCCAGGCTCATACGCACTCCAGGGGGTCAGACTCCGGGGGACTCCGTGCCGCCGGCCGTGCCGGGCGCGGTCGGCTCGCTGGTCAGCGGAGCGGTGTCGGCGAGCGGGGGCTCGCTGGTGAGCGGGGCTGCGTCGGCGAGCGGCGGCTCGCTGGTGAGGGGGGTCGGGTCCGTCTGTTCGGAAGGTGCGGTCGGCAGAAGCTGTGCGGATGCGGCCATGGCGGCGCCTCCAGTGGACAGGGAAACAGGACAGGACACAGCAGCCCTACCCAGCGGGCGGAACCGCAGACGCTTACGGCCGGTAAACGTGTGCCGAGTCACGATCCGTTCCCTGTGCGGCAGTTGACGTCCTGCCTATCACAAACCGGCAATCGCGACACAACGGCCACGCGCATTGACACCTTCACCGCGGGGGTGGTGGGCTCGTTGCGGCGTGGGTCGGGACCAGATGTGGTCCTGTCCGACGGGACCTGTGCGGGACCCGCACGGGACCCGGAGGCACGAGAGGAGCAGAACATGCGGCTCGGGCAGCGAAAGGGCACCGCGACCGCCGTCGCGGTCGCCGTGATCGGAGGTCTCCTCGGCACCGCGCCGAGCGCGCTGGCCGCCCCGCACGACCCGGGCTCCCCCTCGGCGACCACTCCCGAGCGCGAGGGCGCGGGGAAGGTGCCCCCGGTCTGGCCCCGGCCGCAGACGATCCGCGCGGGCGGCCGGCTGGTGCCCCTCGGCGACGACGTGACCGTCGTGGCGGGCGCGGACGCCGATGCCTACGCCGTGGACGCGCTGACGGAGATCCTGCGCGAGGCGGGTGTCCGTACCGTACGCACCGCTTCCTCCGCGCCCGCCACCGGACCGCTGGTCCTCGCGGGCGGTGCCGGCGCGCGCGAGGCGCTGCGGGCGCTGCGCGCGCCCGACAGCGCCGATCTGCCCGCCGGGGGCTACCGCGTGGCGGTGGGGACCGTGGCCGGCCGTGACACCGTCGCCCTGGACGGCGTCGACGGCGACGGCCTGTTCCACGCCGCGCAGACCCTGCGCCAGCTCGTCGTCGAGCGGTCCGGCCGGCCCGCCGTCCAGGGCGTGGTCGTACGGGACTGGCCGGGCACGGCCGTACGGGGGACGGCGGAGGGGTTCTACGGACAGCCGTGGGACCACCGGCGGCGGCTCTCCCAGCTCGACTTCATGGGCCGCACCAAGCAGAACCGCTATCTGTACGCGCCCGGCGACGACCCGTACCGCCAGGCGCGCTGGCGCGAGCCGTATCCCGCCGCGCAGCGCGCGGAGTTCCGCGAGCTGGCCGAGCGCGCCCGGCGCAACCATGTGACGCTCGCCTGGGCCGTGGCCCCCGCCCAGGCCATGTGCATGACCTCGCGGAAGGACCTCAGGGATCTCACCCGCAAGATCGACGCGATGTGGGCGCTGGGGGTGCGCGCGGTCCAGCTCCAGTTCCAGGACGTCAGTTACACGGAGTGGCACTGCGGCGAGGACGCGGACGCCTTCGGCTCGGGACCCCGGGCCGCCGCGGCGGCGCAGGCCCGGGTGGCGAACGCGGTGGCGCGGCATCTCGCGGAGCGTCATCCCGGCGCCGAGCCGCTGACGGTGATGCCGACGGAGTACTACCAGGACGGCACGACGGACTACCGCGAGGCGCTCGCGGACGCGCTCGACACACGCGTACAGGTGGCGTGGACGGGGGTCGGGGTGGTGCCGCGCACCATCACGGGGCAGGAACTGGCGGGCGCGCGTGCCGCGTTCAGACGCCCGCTGGTGACCATGGACAACTATCCGGTCAACGACTACGAGCAGGACCGTATCTTCCTCGGCCCGTACACCGGCCGCGAACCGGCCGTCGCGACCGGCTCGGCGGCACTGCTCGCCAATGCGATGGAGCAGGCGTCGGCGTCCCGTATCGCGCTGTTCACGGCTGCGGACTACGCCTGGAATCCCCGGGGTTACGACCCGCAGGAGTCCTGGCGGGCCGCGCTGGACGATCTCGCGGGCGGCGACATCAGGGCCCGTGAGGCGCTCGGCGCGCTCGCGGGCAACGACGCGTCGTCGATCCTCGGCCCGGCGGAGTCCGGCTATCTCAAGCCGCTGCTCAAGGACTTCTGGCAGTCCCGTACGACCGCGGACCGCGGCACCAGAACCAGCGCCGCGAGCGCGCTGCGGGCCGCCTTCACGGTGATGCGCGAGGCGCCGGAGCGGCTCGCGGGGATCGCGGACGGGCAGCTCGACGAGGAGGTACGGCCCTGGCTCGACCAGCTCGCGCGGTACGGCACGGCGGGCGAGCTGGCCGTCGACATGCTTCTGGCGCAGGACCGCGGCGACGGGGCGGCGGCCTGGCGGGCGTCCCTCGATCTGGAACCGCTGCACGAGGCGGCGCGTACGAGCCGGGCGACGGTCGGCGAGGGCGTGCTCGGGCCGTTCCTCGACCGGGCGGTCAAGGAGTCCTCGGCGTGGACGGGCGCGGACCGTGCGACGGACCGGGACGCCGGGAAGGTCACGCAGGACGCGCGCTCGTACACCGTCGATCTGGGCGGGGCCAGACCCGTCGAGGCGGTGAACACCATGTCCGAGCCGGGTACGGGGGCGGGCGCGACCGTCGAGGCGCATGTGCCGGGGCAGGGCTGGCGCGCGCTGGGGCCCCTGTCGACGAGCGGCTGGACGGAGTCGGACACGAAGGGGCTGCGGATCGACGCGGTACGGATCGTCTCGCCGGGCGCGGGTCCGGGCGTGGCGGGTCCCGGGGCGCCGGCGCCTTCCGTACGGCATGTCGTCCCCTGGTTCGCCGACGAGCCGCGAGCCCGGCTGGACCTGGTCCACGACGAGGCGGACGCACAGATCGGCGGCAAGCCGCAGAAGGTCGAGGCGCGGCTCGCGGCGCAGCGGCCGGGCGAGGTGCGGGGCGCGCTGACGGCGAAGGCGCCGTCGGGGATCCGGGTGACGGTGCCCGGGACGACGACGGTGCCGCGGGGCGCGCAGAAGAACGTACCGGTCGAGGTCAGCGTGCCCGAGGGGACACCGGCCGGTACCTATGAGGTACCGCTCGCCTTCGCGGGCGACGAGCGCACGCTGACGGTCCGCGCCTCGCCGCGGACGGGCGGCCCCGATCTGGCCCGTACGGCGACGGCGACCTCGTCCGGCGACGAGACCCCGGACTTCCCGGCCGCCGCGGCGCTCGACGGCGACCCGGCCACCCGGTGGTCGTCCCCGGTGGAGGACGGCGCGTGGTGGCAGCTCGAACTCCCGGAGCCCGCCCGCCTCGGCCAGATCGTCCTGCACTGGCAGGACGCCTACGCGACCCGCTACCGCATCCAGGTCTCCTCCGACGGCCGGACCTGGCGCACGGCGGCGACGGTGAACGCGGGCCGGGGCGGCCGGGAGGCCATCGGCATGGACGCGAGGGAAACCCGCTTCGTCCGCGTCCAGGGCGACGAGCGCGCCACCCGCTTCGGCTACTCGCTGTACGCGGTCGAGGCGTACGCGGTAGCCGAGTAGCGACAAGTGTCCTCAACCGCCGGACGGGCTGGTCCGGAGATTGTCTCCAGCCCGTCCGGCGATTGAGGACACCGGGACGACGAAGGCCCGGATCTCAGGCTGAAATGCCGTCGATCCGAGCCATCGCGTCTTCCGCGCCATATGGTTGCAAGTACGGCAACCACCGGGGGTCCCGGTGACCGGTCCCGATGATCCGCCATGCCAGGCCCGATGGCGGGGCAGGTTGTTGGTGGAGTCTCCAGCCCAGCTCCCGCAGGTGCCGGTCCGCCTTGACGTGGTTGCAGCGGCGGCAGGCCGCCACCACGTTGTCCCACACGTGCTGTCCGCCACGGCTGCGCGGAATGACGTGGTCGACGCTGGTTGCGACACCACCGCAGTACATACAGCGACCGCCGTCGCGGGCGAAGAGCGCACGGCGTGTCAGTGGAACGGGCCCCCGGTAAGGGACCCGTACGAACCGCTTCAGCCGTACGACGCTGGGTGCTGGGATGACTCGGGTCTCACTGTGCATGAAGGCGCCGGATTCCTCGAGGCAGAGGGCCTTGTTCTCCAGGACGAGGACGAGCGCGCGGCGGAGCGGTACGACGCCGAGCGGCTCGTACGACGCGTTGAGGACCAGGACATGCGGCACGGATGCCTCCTATAACGCCGGCGGCGCGTGGCTCGCGCCGGGACGATCTGCTCTCAGTCTCTCCTCATGCCAGGTGGAAACGCCACCACGTGCAGGTAACGGGCTCGGAGTGTTTTCGACCACACCGGCCTCTCCCCCCGCGTCCGGCGCGCCGCGCGACACGCCCGCGACCTGCGTGAGCCGTGTCTCTCCGCCCGTCGGGGCACGGGCACGGCCGCACTGCCCCGTTAGTGTGGTGGGACCGCTCGCGATACCTGGAGGTCCTGACGTGTCCTGGTCCGCCCTGCCGGCCGCCGGCCCCTCGTCGTCCGACCCCGTCACCTTCGACGAAGCGGCGGACCGGGCGACCGACGCGGCGAGCTGGGTGGAGGAGAACTGGTCGACCTGGCTGAGCATCGGGCTGCGGATCGTGCTGATCCTGGTGATCGCGCTGGTGCTGCGCCATGTGATCCGGCGGGCGCTGACCAAGCTCATAGACCGGATGAACCGCAGCGTCCAGTCGGTCGAGGGCACCGCCCTGGGCGGGCTGCTGGTCAACGCCGAGCGGCGCCGTCAGCGCTCCGAGGCGATCGGTTCCGTGCTGCGCTCGGTGACCTCGTTCCTGATCCTGGGCACGGCCGCGCTGATGATGCTGGGCGCGCTGAACATCAATCTCGCCCCGCTGCTGGCCTCCGCGGGCGTCGCCGGTGTCGCGCTGGGCTTCGGCGCGCGCAATCTGGTCACCGACTTCCTGTCCGGGGTCTTCATGATCCTGGAGGACCAGTACGGCGTCGGCGACACCATCGACGCGGGAGTGGCCTCCGGCGAGGTGATCGAGGTCGGGCTGCGGGTGACCAAGCTGCGCGGTGACAACGGCGAGATCTGGTACGTACGCAACGGCGAGGTCAAGCGCATCGGCAATCTGAGCCAGGGCTGGGCCACCGCGGTCGTGGACGTGATGGTCCGGCCGTCGGAGGACCTGGACCGGGTACGGGCGGTGCTGGGCCGGGTCATCGGGAAGATGGCCCAGGACGAGGTGTGGGGCGAGCGGCTGTGGGGCCCGGTGGAGATCCTGGGGCTGGACTCGGTGCTGCTGGACTCGATGACCGTGGGGCTCTCCGCGAAGACGATGCCCGGCCAGGCGCTGGCCGTGGAGCGCGAGCTGCGCTGGCGGATCAAGCGGGCCTTCGACGAGGCGGGCATCCAGATCGTCGGCGGCCTGCCGCCGGTCATGGAGCAGCCGCCCGCGCCGGATCCGACCGCTGCCATGTCCGCGCCCTCCGCGCTGGCCAGCCCGACCTCCCCGCAGTCGCAGGCGGCGGCGCCGCTCAACCCCTCGCCGTCGAATCTGCCCAGCCCGTCGCCCTCGCCGTCGGCGTCGAATCTGTCCAAATAGCCGCATGCCCCCGAGGTAACGCTTTGGTTGCCTCGGGGGAGTGATCTGCCGGAGAGTATTGACGCCTTCCTGACGTCCGGCTTACCTTCCTCGCACCCCAATAGGAAACTTTCCTAACAGTGTGGGAGAGCGAGCGGCGAAAGGCAGGTGTCCAGTCCATGACCGATGTGACCGGGCCACCCACTCCGTCACCGGGGACGCCACGCGTGCTGCGGGCCATGAACGACCGGGCCGCGCTCGATCTGCTGCTGGCCCACGGGCCGCTCTCCCGTACCCGGATAGGCAAGCTGACCGGCCTGTCGAAGCCGACCGCCTCACAGCTCCTGGCCCGGCTCGAAGCCGCCGGACTGGTCGTCGCCACCGGGACCACCGAGGGCCGGCCGGGCCCCAACGCCCAGTTGTACGCGGTCAACGCGCGCGCCGCGTTCGCCGCCGGGCTCGATGTGAACCCGCAGCGGATCCTCGCCGCCGTCGCCGACATCACCGGCGCCACCGTCGGGGAGTTCGAACTGCCGACGCCCGGCCGCCGCGCCGAGGGCGGCCGCCGCGCCGGCGGTGTCGTACAGCAGGTCACGGACGCCCTGGAGGGTGCCGTCAAGGCCGCCGGACTGGCGCGCGGGGACGTGCACCGGGTGGTGATCGGCACGCCGGGCGCCTTCGACCCGTCGACCGGCCGCCTGCGGTACGCGTCCCATCTGCCCGGCTGGCACTCCCCCGCCCTGCTCGACGAGCTGGCGGCGGTCCTGCCGATGCCCGTCGAGTACGAGAACGACGTGAACCTCGCGGCGGTCGCCGAGCAGCGCCTCGGCGCGGCCCGCGGCCACGACGACTTCGTCCTGCTGTGGAACGAGGACGGCCTCGGCGCCGCCCTGGTCATCGGCGGCCGGCTGCACCGCGGCTTCACCGGCGGCGCGGGCGAGGTCGGCTTCCTGCCGGTCCCCGGCACTCCGCTGGTACGCCAGGTGGTCAGGGCGAACAGCGGCGGCTTCCAGGAGCTGGCGGGCGCGCAGTCCGTACCGCGGCTGGCCAGGACCCTGGGCATCGACACCCCGGAGCAGCCGTACGCCGAGGTCGCCGCCGGGCTGCTGGCGCGCGCCGCGGCCGGGCACGGCGAGGACGAACGGCTGGCCGGGCTGCTGCGGCAGTTCGCCCAGCGGCTCGCCACCGGTCTCGCCTCCGTCGCGGCCGTGCTCGATCCCGAACTGATCGTCCTCGCGGGCGGGGTGACCGCCGCGGGCGGCGAACCGCTGCGCGCGCTCGTGCAGGCGGAGCTGGCCGAGCTGGCCGCGTCCCGTCCCAGGCTCCTCATCGGCGAGGTCCAGCGCCATCCCGTCCTGCGCGGCGCGCTGGAGAGCGCGCTCGCGGCCACCCGCGACGAGGTCTTCGACACCTCCCGCTAGCCCGCGTCCCGTACGCCCGTACTCCACCTCCCCCAGACCCGCACCCCGCACATCCGTACCC
>NZ_LATD01000299.1 GCF_000981895.1 Streptomyces odonnellii
ACCCGTACCTCTGCCGTCTCTCGCACCGCCCGAACCCCCCGCACCGCCGAAGACCTGCCGACTTCCCGGCCGCGCCCCCGTATTCCGGAAGGGTGTGAGCGCCGGGCCAACGAGAGGAAACCCTCCCGTGCCAGCCTCCCGCACCACCGCGCGCCGCCGGCTCGCCGCCGTCGCGACCGCACTGCCGCTCCTCACCGTCGCGCTCACCTCCTGCGGCTACGGTTCGGATGCCGCCTCCGACAAGTCCTCCGAGGAGGCCGCTCCCGCCGCTTCGGGCAAGGCGCTCTCGGCCGACACGGTGAAGATCGGCTACTTCCCGAACCTGACCCATGCCACGGCTCTGGTGGGTATCCAGGAGGGCATCTTCCAGAAGGAGCTGGGCGGTACGAAGGTGGCGCCCGCGACCTTCAACGCCGGCCCCTCCGAGATCGAGGCCCTCAACGCGGGCAGCATCGACATCGGCTTCATCGGCCCCTCCCCCGCCATCAACGGCTACACCCAGACCGGCGGCAAGAGCCTCCGTATCATCGGCGGTTCGGCCTCCGGCGGTGTGAAGCTGGTGGTCAACCCGGCGAAGATCAAGACCCTGGACGACGTCAAGGGCAAGAAGATCGCCACTCCGCAGCTCGGCAACACGCAGGACGTGGCGTTCCTCAACTGGATCTCCGAGAAGGGCTGGAAGGTCGACGCGCAGTCCGGCAAGGGCGATGTGTCGGTCGTCCGTACGGACAACAAGATCACCCCGGACGCCTACAAGGCAGGTTCCATCGACGGCGCGTGGGTGCCGGAGCCGACCGCGTCCAAGCTGGTCGCCGAAGGTGCCAAGGAGCTGCTGAACGAGTCCGACCTGTGGCCGGACAAGAAGTTCGTGATCACGAACATCATCGTGTCGCAGAAGTTCCTCGCCGAGCACCCGGATGTGGTCGAGGCCGTGCTGCGCGGCTCGGTGAAGACCAACGAGTGGATCAACGCCAATGAGGCGCAGGCGAAGGCCTCCGCCAACGAGGCGCTGAAAACGCTCTCGGGGAAGGCGCTGCCACCCGAGGTCCTCGACCCGGCGTGGGAGTCGATCCAGATCATCAACGACCCGCTGGCCGCCACGCTCCAGGCGGAGGCCGACCACGCGGTGAAGGCCGGTCTGCTGGAGAAGCCCGATCTGAACGGCATCTACGACCTGGGGCCGCTGAACAAGGTGCTCAAGGCCGCCGGTCAGCCCGAGGTCGCCGACGCCGGTCTCGGCGTCAAGTAACCGTTGACCGCGTACGGCTCCGTACCCGGTCAAGCATCGACCCGTATCCGCTCCCGATCCCGTATCCGCTCCCGACTCCCTGTCCGGTCCCGACCCCGGACCCACACCGTTCCCAGGAGGTGACGACCATGGTGACGACCCTCACCAAGGCCGCCGAGAGCACCCCGGCGGTGGACCACGCCGCCCGTATCGCGCATGTCTCGAAGTCCTTCGTGACACCGGCCGGGCAGCAGCTCGTCCTCGACGACATCACGCTGGATGTCGCCCCCGGCGAGTTCGTCACCCTTCTGGGAGCGTCGGGTTGCGGGAAGTCCACCCTGCTCAATCTGGTCGCGGGGCTCGACCGTCCGTCCGCCGGGTCCATCGCGACACCCGGCGGGCGGCCGGCCCTGATGTTCCAGGAGCACGCGCTGTTCCCGTGGCTGACCGCCGGCAAGAACATCGAGCTGGCGCTGCGGCTGCGCGGGGTGCCCAAGCAGGACCGGCGCGCCGAGACGGAGCGGCTGCTCGGTCTGGTCCGTCTCGACGGCTCGTACGGCAAGCGGGTGCACGAGCTGTCCGGCGGGATGCGGCAGCGGGTGGCGCTGGCCAGGGCGCTCGCCCAGGACAGCCAACTGCTGCTGATGGACGAGCCGTTCGCGGCGCTCGACGCCATCACCCGGGATGTGCTGCACGACGAGCTGACCCGGATCTGGCGTGAGACGGAGCTGTCGGTGCTCTTTGTCACGCACAACGTACGGGAGGCGGTACGGCTCGCCGAGCGCGTCGTCCTGATGTCGTCGCGGCCCGGCCGGGTGGCCCGTGAGTGGCGGGTGGACATCCCGCAGCCGCGCCGTATCGAGGACCCCGCGGTCGCGGAGCTGTCCGTCGAGATCACCGAAGAACTGCGTGGGGAGATCCGCCGCCATGGCCGGAACTGAGACGACGACACCGAAGGGCGCGGCTCCCGACGGGAACGCGGCCGGCCCGGCGCCGGAGGACGGGACGCCCGGGGCGGCCGTGGCGCACCACGATCTGGCGGGCCTGGAGGCCGGGCTCGACGCGCTGGACACCGTGCAGACCCGGCGTACCCCGCTGCGCACGACCCTGGTCCAGAAGGCCCTTCCGCCCTTCATCGCCGTCGCGCTGGTGCTGGTGGTGTGGCAGGTCCTGGTCTGGGCGAAGATCACCGACGACTACAAGCTGCCGTCGCCGACGGCGGTGTGGGACGAGGTGGCCGACGCCTGGGCGCAGGGCACCCTGCTCGGCTATATCTGGACGAGCGTCTCGCGCGGTCTGCTGGGCTTCCTGCTGGCGCTGGCGATCGGCACCCCGCTCGGGCTGCTGGTCGCCCGGGTACGGTTCGTCCGCGCGGCCATCGGGCCGATCCTGTCCGGGCTCCAGTCGCTGCCCTCGGTGGCCTGGGTGCCGCCGGCGGTGATCTGGCTGGGGCTGAACGACTCGATGATGTACGCGGTGATCCTGCTCGGCGCGGTCCCCTCCATCGCCAACGGTCTGGTCTCCGGGGTCGACCAGGTGCCGCCGCTGTTCCTGCGGGCCGGACGCACGCTCGGCGCGACCGGGCTGCGGGGCACCTGGCACATCGTGATGCCCGCCGCGCTGCCCGGCTATCTGGCGGGGCTGAAGCAGGGCTGGGCGTTCTCGTGGCGCTCACTGATGGCCGCGGAGATCATCGCGTCCTCGCCCGATCTGGGCGTGGGGCTGGGGCAGTTGCTGGAGAACGGCCGTACGGTCGGCAGCATGCCCATGGTGTTCCTCGCCATCTTCCTCATCCTGATCGTCGGTATCGCGATCGATCTGCTGATCTTCAGCCCGCTGGAGCGGCGGGTGCTGCGCGGCCGCGGTCTCCTGGTGAAGAGCTGATCGCCATGGTGAAGAGCTGATTCCCATGCACCGTCATCCGTCCATTCAGCACGCCGTTCGGCGGTCCGTTCCTGGGCCGGTCCTGCTGGTCGTCGCGCACGGCAGCCGCGATCCGCGGCATGCCGCGACCGTGCACGCCCTGGCCGGGCGGCTGCGCGTACTGCGCCCGGAGCTGCGCGTGGAGACGGGCTTTCTGGACTTCAACTCACCTGCTCTCCCCGGGCTGTTGGACCGGCTGGCGCTGGAGGGCGTACAGGAGGTGGTGGCCCTGCCGCTGCTGCTGACCCGCGCCTTCCACGCCAAGGCCGACATCCCGGCGGTGCTGCGCGAGGCACGGGCGCGCCATCCGTACCCGCTGATCCGGCAGGCCGAGGTGCTCGGCCCCGCACCGCTGCTCGTGGAGGCGCTGGAGCGGCGGCTGTACGAGGCGGGGCTCAGGGCCGCCGACCGCGCCTCGACCGGGATCGTACTGGCCTCCGCGGGCTCCTCGGACCCCGAGGCGGTCGCGGTGATCGCCGGTGTCGCACGGGAGTGGCGGCGTACCGGCGGCTGGCGCGCGGTGCGGCCCGCGTTCGCCTCCGCCGCCCTGCCGCGCACCGAGGACGCGGTGCGGGCGCTGCGCGCCGAGGGCGTGCGCCGGATCGCGGTGGCGCCGTATGTGATCGCCCCCGGCTTCCTGCCGGACCGGATCGCGAACGGCGCGCGCGAGGGCGGCGCGGATGTCCTGGCGCCGGTTCTGGGCGCGGCTCCCGAGCTGGCACGGCTGCTGCTGCGCCGGTACGACGAGCGGGTGAGGGTGGCGGGGCCGGTGCCGGTCTCGGCCTGAGGCCGGGCCTGGGGCCCGGGGCCTGGGTGTGCATCGGCATCGGCCTCAGTCGAACGGGGTGCCCTGGTGGAAGTAGAGCAGCCAGCCCTTCTCGGTCCGCCGCCACAGTGAACTACGGTGCGCCCGGCGCCCGTTGGAGTCCGTGTCGAAGGTCAGCAGCACCACATCGGGGCCGAGCTGGACACCCCGCATCTTGGAGGTGGTGATCGGCCGGGGCCCGGCCGCGCCCTTCGCCGCCAGCTCGGCAACGATCGAGGCGCGGTCCCATTCACGGCCGGATGAGCCGAATTCCCTGAAGTCCGGGTGGAGCAGCTCCGCGAACAGCGCGGCCGAGGAACGGACCGCCGGGTCGAGCAGCCGCAGCTCCGCCTCGATGGCCGCGGAGATCGCGGACGTACGGTGGTCAGCCACGAGTCAGCTCCACCAGCTTGAGGACGGTGTTCCAGTTGCGGCTGGTGGCGGTGATGCCCTTGAACAGCGCCGGTCTGGCCAGCGCTTCGGCGAGCTTGGAGCGGCCGACCCCGTTCGGCGCGTACAGATACAGCACCCGGTCGCCCAGCCTGAACTCCTCCGGGAGGTACCCGGCGGGGTCGAGTGAGGCGAGGCGCCCGGGGTCCACCGGCTCGGAGAAGTAGGTGGCGTGGAGCTGCCTTCCCTCCAGGGTGGCGGCGGGGAAGGGACACTCCTCGGCCACGGCCCGCAGATAGGCGGCGTCTCGTACGAGACAGTCGACGCGGAACCCGAAGCGCTCCTCGATGGCCTGCTCCAGACCGGCGGCGAGAGCGCTCTCATGGGCGGAGCCGCCGGAGCCCGTGGAGTCGCTGGAGCCTGTGGAGCCGCCAGAGCCGCTGGAGTCGCCGGAGTCGCCGGAGCCTGTGGCGTCGGTGGTGAAGACCGCGTTCCCGCTCTGGAGGTAGGTGCGGACATCGCGGTGGCCGAGTCCCGAGAGCACATCACGCAGCTCGGCCATCGGGACCCGCTTGTGGCCGCTGACATTGATTCCGCGCAGGAGTGCCGCGTACGTCGTCGTCATGAGCACACGATAGGAGATCCGGCGGGGACCGCGCCCGAGGCGAGGGCTCCGCCGAGCGGCCGCCGCGCCCCGTGGGGGAAGAGCGCGACGGCCGCCGGTACAGCAGGGTCGTGCGGTCGGGCATGCGGCGCGGTGCGGCGTCCGCCGCCTGCCCGGACGGTCCGCCTACTCGACGATCTTGAGCAGCTTGTTCGCGGTGTCCGGCGACGCGTTGCTGATCGCGTCGGGGGTGGCACCGTCGGTCAGGGCCGTGGCGACCTGGTCGGGGGTGGCGTCCGGGTGGGCGCCGAGATAGAGGGCGACCGCGCCGACGACATGGGGTGTCGCCATCGAGGTGCCGGAGATGGTGCTGGTGGCGGTGTCGCTGTTGTTCCAGTCCGAGGTGATGCCGGACCCCGGTGCGTAGAGGTCCACGAGCGGGCCGAAGTTGGAGAAGTACGACTGCGTGTCGTCCACGGCGGACGAGGCGACCGTGATGGCCTCCTCGACCCGCGCCGGAGAGATCTGGCTCGCGTCGAAGGAGTTGTTGCCGGCCGCGACACCGAAGGTGACCCCGGTGGCGATGGCGTTCCGTACGGCTTCGTCGAGGGCCGGGTCAGCGCCGCCGCCGAGGCTCATATTGGCGACGGACGGACCCTGGTGGTTCGCGGCGACCCAGTCGATCCCGGCGATGACCTGCTCCGTGGTGCCGAAGCCGCTGTCGTCGAGGACCCGTACGGAGACGATCTCCGCCTTCTTGGCGACACCGTGCGCGGCACCGGCTATGGTCCCGGCGACATGCGTGCCGTGGCCGTAGCCGTCGTCGGCGGAGTCGTCGCCGTCGATGGCGTCGTAGCCGTAGCTCGCACGGCCCTCGAAGTCGGCGTGGGTGATCCGGACACCGGTGTCGATGACATACGCCGTGACACCCTCACCGGCGCTGTCCGGATAGGTGTACGCGTTGTCCCCGGTGGTGGCCGTCTGGTCGACCCGGTCCAGGCCCCAGGAAGGCGGGTTGTCCTGGGTGGCGTTGATGGTGAAGGTCTTGTTCCTGACGACCTTGGCGACGGCCGGGTCTGCCGCGAGCCGCTTGGCCTCCGTCTCGGTGAGGCCGCTCGCCGAGAAGCCGTGGAGGGCCGTGCCGTAGTTCCGCTTGAGCACGCCTCCGTACTCCTTGGCCAGTTCCTGCTTCGCGCTCCTGCTGTCGGCGGCCTTGGCGCCGGCCCGGAGGCCGGCCTGCTGACCGGCCTGCGCACCGGTCTTGAGCAGCACGATGTAGCTGCCGGGGACCGCGCCCTCGGCGTCGTTTCCGTAGACCACGCCCTGTGCCGGAGCCGCGCCCGCTGTGGGGGAGGTGAGCGCGGTGATTCCGGCCGCCGCGGCCAGGGCGGTGAGGGCGGCGGTGAGTTTGATCCTGCTCGCACGCTGTTGAGTTGCCATGAAGAGGGAGCTCCTCGTCATTTTCTGTGGGGGGACGCCCGGCGGACGGAAGTCTCCGGCGGGCCAGGAGCGGGTCTTCTGGATCTTGCCGGGCTCGCGGGGTGATCCAAAAGACCCGCCCCGGCTCGAAACCCTGACCGATTGACGAGTTCAGATCAAGAGTCCATAGCGGCGGTGACCTGGTAAACCTCAATCCCCATAAGGAATCGGCCAGTCCGGAAAGTGCCGAGCTCGTCCGTCAGCCTCCGCCAGTGCCACGAGGCTCCGCTCCCCCAGTCCGGGATACGACCGGAACCGGGAGGAAGGGGCCTCTCTCCCCGCGCACCGGCGACCACGACGAAATGGCCCGATCCCGACCCCACCTTTCACGGACGACGACACTGCGGGCCACGGCTCCCGTCCCGTACGGGCGCCCGGGCGGGTCAGGGCGTCACGGCCGGGAGCGCCGCTTCGATCAGGTCGGCCGCCCTCGGCGTACCGCCCTCGGCCGCCATCTCACGCTTGATCCCGTCGAGCCTCCTGGCCACCTCCGGATCCGAGGCCACCGCCAGAACCGCCTTCCGCAGCGCCTCCGGTGTCGCCTCCTCCGTGTCGAGGCGCCGGGCCACACCCAGCGAGACCAGCATGTCGGCGTTGCCGAACTGGTCGACCGCCTGCGGTACGGCGACCATCGGCGTGCCCGTCGCGAGGCCCTCCTGGCTGCCGCCCGCGCCCGCGTGGGTGATGAAGGCGTCGGCCTGCCGGAGTACGGCGAGCTGCGGCACCCAGTGACACACCTCGATGTTGTCCGGCACTTCGCCCAGCTCGGACGCGTCCACATGGGGCCCGATCTGGAGCACCACATGCCAGCCGGGCAGGCCGCCGAAGGCCTCGACGCACGCGCGGTAGAACGCGGGCTGCTTGGTGAAGGCCGAGCCGAGCGAGACCAGCAGCACCTTCTCCGCCCCGGACGGCCGCCGCCACTCGCCCTGATCGGCGCGGTCGCCCTGGCAGGCGCCGACAAAGGTGTACACGGACTCGTCCACGCGGTCGGCGTGCGGCTGCAGCACTCTGGGGATCAGCACCAGGGAGCGGCCGGGCCTGGCGACCAGCCGGTCCTGGTCGGTGTGGTCCATGTGCTGCTCATCGAGCCAGTCGGCGAAGCGCGCGCGATAGGCACGGCCCCGCTCGGAAGCCCGCAGCTCCGCGAGCATCGGCTCACCGATCTCCTGGTCGTACCCCTCCCAGGCGACCAGATTCGGCGAGAGCTGGATGTACGGGACACCCCAGCGGTGCGCCAGGACCGGAGCCGGATAGGACGTGATGTCGCTGAGGACCAGATCCGGCAGGTCGTCCTCGAACGCGGCGGCGAGCTGCGGCAGCGCCTGGATCGCGTCGTCGAGGAACGGCGCCAGATTGTCGACGAGTTCCGTGCCCCAGGCTTCCGGATCGTCGTCGGGCCCCGGCAGTACGGATGTGTAGATCACCGGCTCGGCGCCGGTCGCCGCGACCTTCTCGGCGAAGAGGGCGGGGATCGCGTAACTGACCCGGTGCCCTCGGGCGACCAGCTCCCGGATGATGTCGAGGCTCGGGTTCACATGCCCGTGAGCGGCGATGGAGAACATGGCGATATGGGCGGAGCGGGACAAGGCCATGCCCTCAACCTAAAAATGACGGGGCGTCTGGTGCAATCCGATATCCGCCCCACACCGGTCGGCCCGACGGCCGGCCGGTGGTCAGCGCTGGTAGCGGGCCAGCACCCGGTTGCCGTCCTCGACGAGGCGTTTCTCCAGTTCGGCACGGCCGATCGCACCGCTGTAGTACTCCTGGAGCGCCGGGGTCGCCACCTTGTCCTTCCATTCGGGGTAGCCGCGCACCGACTGCGCGGGGGCCGGCCGCAGTTCCCGCGCGAGCGCCGCCCCCGTCGCCCAGCCGTCGCGCGCCACCCTCAGGGACGGGTCCTTCAGCGCCTCCGTACCGGTCGGCAGCATCCAGTCACCGTGCGCGAGCCGCACCATGTTCGGCGGCCGGAGCAGGAAGTCGATGAACCGCGCGGCCTCCTTCTTGTACGGGCTGTCCGCCGCGATCGAGAGGGTCTGCGGGCTCACCCCCTGGGCCAGCCCCTCCGCCGCCCCGGCCGGGGCGGGCAGTACGGTCCACTCGAATCCCTCCGGCGCCTGCTGGATGATCTGCTGGCGGTACGAGAAGCCCAGCGGGACCATCGCGTACTTGCCGCCGAACAGGCCGGGCAGGGTGTCGGAGCCGCCCATCCCCAGAGTCGCCCCGGACGCGCTGCCGTCCGTGTTGACCTGGTCGTGGATGGTGCCGGGCACCACCGCGTCCCCGTCCGTGAAGCGGATCGTCACCTTGCCGTCCGCACCCCGGTGGAAGAGCCGCCCGCCCGCCGAGAGCCCCAGGTTGAGGGTGGCGGAGACCGGGTCCTTCAGCGGCCAGGCGACGGCGTACCTGCCGGGGCCCATCCGCTCGGTCAGCTCCGCGCCGATCCGCCGGAACTCGGGCCAGGTCCAGGGCTCTTCGGGGGTCGGGATCCGGACTCCGAATTCTTCGAGGAGCTTCTTGTTCGCGATCAGGACCCGCGGCTCCTGGAGGAACGGCACGCCGTACACACCGCCGCCGAAGGTGGCCGTGTCCCAGCTCCGCCGGGGGATGTCCCGCTTGAGGCGCTCGGGCAGCAGGGGGCCGAGATCGGCGAGATAGCCGCCGTACGCGAAGTCGGCGAGGTCGTCGGCGGCGTCGTGGATGACGTCCGGTGCCTCGTCGCCCTCGAAGGAGGTGAGGAGCTGGTCATGGACGCTGTCCCAGCTCCCCTGGACGTACTCGACCCGGATGTCCGGATGGGCCGCGTTCCACTCGTCGACCAGTTCCTTGTTGGCGCGGACGGACTCGTCCTGCCAGGCCAGGGACTGGAAGCGCAGGGTGATCCGGCCGCCGCGCGCCGTTCCGTCCGTGCCGCCGTCCCGGGAGCAGCCGCTGAGCAGCACGGCGAGTACGGCCGCCGCTGCCGAGGCCTTCCGAAGCCGGGACCGTCCGCGTACCCGGCACCATCCGCGTACCCGGGACCACCCGCGGATCCGGGACCACCTGTTCGAAAGCCTCATCAGCTCTTCACCGCCCCGGCGAGCATTCCGCCCGTGATCCGCCGCTGGATCAGCGCGAAGACGAGGAGCGAGGGCAGCGTCGCCAGGAACGCGGCGGCGGCGAGCGGTCCCAGATCGGCGACGCCCTCCGCGCCGAGGAAGTGGGTGAGGACGACCGGCAGGGTCTGTTTCTCCGGGGACTTGAGGAGGACGAGCGCGAAGAAGAACTCGTTCCAGGCGGTGATGAAGGCGAAGAGCGCCGTGGCGACGATGCCGGGGGCCAGCAGCGGCGCGGTCACCGAGACGAGCGTACGGATCCGGCCCGCGCCGTCCACGGCCGCCGCCTCCTCCAGCTCGGCCGGCAGCGCCCGGACATAGCCGCTCAGCATCCAGAGTGCGAACGGCAGCGCCCACACCACGTACACCATGACCAGCCCGGCCAGGGAGTTGATGAGATGGAGGTTCTTGAGGACCAGGAAGAGCGGGATGATCACCAGCACGAACGGGAACGCCTGGCTGATCACCACCCAGCCGGTCGCCGCCGCCGCAAGCCTGCCGCGCCTGCGGGCCATCACATAGGCCATCGGGGTCGCGATGAGGACGGCGATCAGGGCGGCGGCGAGGGCCGCGGTCAGGCTGTGGCCCGCGGCCCGCAGCAGCGGCTGCTCGTCGAAGGCCTGCCGGAAGTTCTCCAGGGTCGGCTGCCGCGGGATCCAGGTGGGGTGGAGACTGCCCAGCTCCCTGGCGGGTTTGAAGGCGGTGGAGAGCAGCCAGAGGAAGGGCACCGCGAGAAAGACGAGGTAGCACAGCAGCGCGAGATACTGTCCGGCCCGCGCGGACCCGCTGGTACGAAGGCTCATCGTCCTTCCTCCCCCTGCCTGAGCCGTCCGACGAGCTGGAGCGAGAGCAGCACCGCGATCACGGCCACCATGACGCAGCCCATCGCGGCGGCGTAGCCGAACTGGCCGTAGCGGAAGGCCTCTTCGTACGCGAAGAGCATGGGCAGCCGGGTGCGGCCGCCGGGGCCGCCGTTGGTCAGGACATAGACCAGGGCGAAGGAGTTGAAGCTCCAGATGAAATTGAGCGCCGTGATGGCCAGGGCGACCGGCCGGAGCGCGGGCCAGGTGACCGTACGGAACCGGCGCCAGGCGCCCGCGCCGTCGAGCGCGGCGGCCTCGTGCAGCTCCTGAGGGGTGTTCTGGAGGCCGGCCAGCAGGGCGACGGTCGTCTGCGGCATGCCCGCCCAGACACCGACGACGATCACCGCGGGCAGGGCGGTGGCCAGTCCGCTCAGCCAGTCCCGTCCCCCGCCGAGGCCCAGATCGCGGAGGGTCTCGTTGAGGACTCCGGCGTCGGGGCTGTAGACCAGCCGCCACATGATGCCGACGACGACCTCGGGCATCGCCCAGGGGATGATCGCGAGGGCGCGGGCGAGCCAGCGGAAGCGCAGGTTCTGGTTGAGCAGCAGGGCCAGACCGAGGGCGAGGACGAACTGCGGGACGGTCACGCCGACCGCCCAGAGCAGGCCGATCCCGAACGAGTCCCAGAAGAGGGTGTCGTGCGCCAGGTCCCGGAAGTTGAGCGCGCCGATCCACTCGGTGGGTTCGGTACGGCCGGACTGCGCGTCGGTGAAGGCGAGCGCGATCCCGTACAGCAGCGGGCCGACACTCAGCACCAGGACCGGGATCAGCGCGGGCAGTACGAGGAACCAGGCGCCATGGCCGAGAGGCCCGCCGGGCCCGCCGGGCCCGCCGGACCTGCCGCTTCCCGCCCGGCCGTGCCGGGACCGCTCCTTGCCGGATCTCTCCACCGCGGTCGCCGATGTCACCGATTCGACTCCTTCGGGCGGCTTGTACCGTCTGATGACGTTCGGCCGTCCCGGCGGCCCTCGTCATCGTCTTGACCGGGGGCCCGGCCCGTCAAGACGGTCCACTCGGATGCGAGACTCGCGTGGACAGATCGGCCGGAAGTATGAGCGAGCGGGCCAGGGTCTTTCGTTTGGGTCTGGCTGGATCAGGGAGCGCCCGCCGCGGGAGCGGCTGATGTCGGCGTTGGTGCCGTGGATCGCAAGGCGGAGGAGGGAGCCCACGCGGAGGGGGTACCTCCCACGCCCTTAAGGCTGTGGGGGAGTAGGCGACTGACGACAACGCCGCGAGGCGCGGTGCCAGGGCACGCGAGCCCAGCAAGACCCAGACGAGAGGCCCTAGCGATGGACGAGGTACGGGCGCGGGAGATCCTGGCCGCGGCGGGGCTCGCGCGCGGCGCGGAGCTGCTCTCCCTCGGCGAGAACGCGGTGTTCGCGACCGGTGGGCTGATCGTCAAGGTCGGGCGGAACGCCGAGGACCACCCCGAGCTGCTGGACCGCGCACGGCGCGAAACCGCCGTCGCCGCCTGGCTCGCCGAGTGCGGTGTCCCCGCCGTACGGGCGGCGGAGCCGGAACCCCGGTCGGTGGACGGCCATCCGGTGACGCTCTGGCACCGGCTGCCCGATGCCGGGCGCCCCGCCGGCCCCGCCGATCTGGCGGCCCTGCTCCGGCTGGTCCACGCCCTGCCCGTGCCCGGCTTCGCCCTCCCCCGCCGCGAGCTGCTGGGCGGTGTCGAACGCTGGCTGCGGATCGCGGGCGAGGCGATCGACCCGGCCGACGCGGAGTATCTGCGCAGCCGCCGGGACGGCTTCGCCGAGGCGACGGCCGCGCTCACCCCGCATCTGCCGCCGGGGCCGATCCATGGCGACGCGCTGCCGCGCAATGTCCATGTCGGCCCCGACGGGCCGGTCCTGATGGACCTGGAGACCTTCTCGCTGGACTTCCGCGAGCACGATCTGGTGGTGATGGCCCTCACCCGCGACCGGTACGGTCTGCCGGCCGAGGAGTACGACAGGTTCACCCGGGCCTACGGCTGGGACGTACGCGCCTGGCCGGGCTGCCCGGTGCTGCGCGGCGCCCGCGAGACCGCGAGCTGCGCCTGGGTGGCCCAGCACGCCCCCACCAACCCGCGGGCCCTGACCGAATTCCGGCGCAGGGTCGCCTCCCTGCGTGACAACGACCCCGAGGTCCGCTGGCACACGTTCTGACGGACCTGACGGGTCCGACGGGTCCGACGGCCCTGACGGGCCGCCACCGAGCCCCTCAGGACCCCGCCGGGACCAGCTCCCGCAGCGGCCAGGCCGCGTCCACCACGGTGTCCTCGTTGCCCTTCTTCCGCAGGAAGCGCTGGAAGTCCTCCGCCCACTCGGCGTACCAGCCGATCTGACGCTCATGCAGCTCCGCCGGGGTCAGTGCCGCCACCGAGGCATGGCGGGCGGCTATCGCCAGGGCCACCCGGACCGCCGCCAGGGCGTCCGCGTACGCCTCGTGCGCCGCGTCCAGCACCACGCCGTACTCCGCGCAGACCGCCTCCAGGTTGCGCTTGCCGGGCCGGTAGCGGTCGACGGCGCGGTCGATCGTGTACGGGTCGATCACCGGGCCGACAGTCGCGACGGACTCCAGCCCGTACCGCCGCAGTTCGGCGGAGAGCAGCGTCAGGTCGAACGGCGCGTTGTACGCCACCACCGGCACCCCGCGCGCCCAGTACTCCCCCAGCTCCTCCGCGATCTCCCTCGCCACCTCGGCCGGTGGACGCCCCTCCGCCGCCGCCCGTTCGCTGCTGATGCCGTGGACCGCCGACGCCTGCGCGGGGATTCGGATGCCCGGGTCGGCGAGCCAGGTCCGCCGCCGTATCACCTCGCCGCCCCGGACCTCGACCACCGCCGCGGTCACGATCCGTGCCTCCAGCGGCTCCGTACCGGTCGTCTCCAAATCGAAACCGACCAGCGTTTCCCCATACCAAGGCATCATGCCCCTCCCTCATGGTGCGGTGGCGCTTCCCCCGTTCCGGAGCCCCCCCGTCGTTCATTCACCCTGCCACGCGCCACTGACAACGCAGGGGACAGCCGGGCGGCGGAGCCACGGCAGGGCGGCTCAGGAGACCGGACGGGAGTCCGCCCAGAGCAGTTCGAACTCCTCGCGATAGGTCTGGAAGAGACCGATTTCACTCTCCTGGCCCGAGCGCACGACCTCGCGCCCTGCGGCGCCCCGCAGCACCAGTACCGGTGACTCCATCCCACGCGCCCGCCGCAGATACGGCTGCACCACCGCGAGTCCGTCGGCGCCGTCGCCGTCGACCAGATACGCCGTGAACCGCGGGGTCTCGTCGAAGACATGGATCTCGAACGCGCCCGGGTCCCGCAGCTTGGACCGTACGCGGCGCATATGAAGGATGTTCATCTCCACCGAACGGCTCAGCTCGCCCTTCTTGAGCCCCAGCTCCCGCTCGCGCCGTTTGACCGCGCTGCTCGCCGGGTTGAGGAACACCAGCCGTATCCGGCAGCCCGACTCGGCGAGCCGGATCAGCCGGCGCCCCGAGAAGTTCTGGACGAGCAGGTTCAGCCCGATGCCGATGGCGTCGACACGCCGGGCGCCGCCGAACAGATCCTCGGCCGGGATCTGCCGCTGCAGCCTGACCCGGTCGGGATGGACGGAGACCACGTCCGCGTACCGGTCGCCGACCAGGTCCTCCATCGCGTCGACCCGCAGCCGCGCCGCCGACGGCACCCCGTTGCCGCCGCCCAGGATCTCCAGCAGCCGGGCCGAGGCGCGCTCCGCCTGGGCGAGGACCGTCTCGGAGAGCGCGCGGTTGCGGGACACGACGTTCCGCGCGACCTCCAGCTCGTCCAGTGCCAGCTCCACATCGCGCCGGTCGTCGAAGTACGGTTCGAAGCCGGGCCAGTGCTGGACCATCAGCTCCCGGAGCTGAGGCAGCGTGAGGAAGCTCAGGACATTGTCGTCGGCCGGGTCGAGCAGATAGCCCTTGCGCCGGGACACCTCCCGTACCGCCACGGCGCGCTGCACCCACTCCTGCCCGGCGGGCCCGGCGGCGGCGACCACCCACTCCTCGCCGTGGACGGGCTCGTAGATGGGCCGCAGCACCGCGGCGACGACCGCGCGCAGCCGCTGCTCCACCAGATTCAGCCAGATATAGGCACGTCCGGCCCGTTGGGCACGCGTACGGACCTCGCTCCAGGCGTCCGCGCCCCAGTCCAGTTCCGCCCCGATCTCCATCGGTCGCGCCAGGGAGACCGCTCCAGGCGGGATATCGGCGGAGTCCCCCGCGTGACCCGTGTCACCAGGGGGCAGCTCCAGCCCTCCCGAGCTCACCCGCGCACCGCCTTTTCTTCCCCTTCAACGATCAAGGAAGGGTACTCCGAGGACCGGAGGCGATGCAGCCCGATGCACAGGCTCCTTTCTCAACTCCCTTATTCGTGTGGCCCGTTCTTGGCGTCGGCTTGTGCCGGAGTGAGCCGATTCACCATGGTTGCGCCCGTTCCGCGCCTGCGTCCGATGGGGCGCGACAGCGCCCGAGGGACGAGTGGGACGGGGGCGCGGACCGGGCGACGGCGGAACACACGAAGTTGACCCGGCCCGCCCGACACCCTCCCCCGGTC